>RFQW01000339.1 GCA_009924765.1 Planctomycetota bacterium
GACCCAGCTCGTGCGCGAGCGTCTGGTTGGACAGGCAGCCGAGCGCCGTCACGCTGAAGGGGATGTCCTGCGCTTCGGGACCGTTGCTGTACATCAGGTACGCGATGCCGCAGTATTCGCCATCCACGCGCACCATGGCCACCATGTCGGCGCCGATGGTGTCTCGCAACGCGTGCACCCAGTCGAGCTGGCCGTCGTTGGTGGCCGCGAGTCGCGCGAGGTCGGTTCCGAAGTCGCTGCTCACGTAGTCGGTCTCGGTCTGCATGAGCAGGTTCAGACGCGCGTTGATGCGACTGTTGCCGTAGCTCGCGTTGGCAGCCGCGATGGCGGCGGTGATCTGACCCTCGATGGAGGACTTGCCACCGGCCGTCGCACGCGCGGCCGCGGTGTACACCACCAGCACGTCGATGGGTCGTCCGGTGTCGCAAGCGGCCAGCATGCCGACTTCCGCCAGTCCGCCTTCATGCACGTGCACCAGTGCCTCGGCGGATTCGCGTGATGGAATCTCCGCGCACGGCGGCAGGCGGTCGGTGTCCACAAGTTCCAGCCTGGATCCGGTCTCCGCCGCGATGATGCGCCAGCGACGCCCGTCATCGCCGCGCAGGAAGCCGCTCATCGATTCACCGGCGCCGCGCCACGCCAGCACGCCGCCACCAGCCTCGGGCGCGTCGCCGGCCAGGGTGGCCGTGATCCAGCCATCATCGGTGCTTCGCATGTCGGTGATCGCCAGCCGCTCGCAGCCGGGGGGCGTGAGCGCTGCGGGCAGAGGCGTGCCGATCAGCGCTTCGGTCTGCAGCGCGATCGGTTCATCCGCCACCACGCGGGTCGACGACGGTGCGGTCTGGGCCCAGGCCACGCCGCACAGCAGGGCCACGGTCACGGACTTGATTGCGAGCAGGGAACGGCGGCGCATGGGCCCAACACCGTACCTCCGGAATTCACCGGTTCCAAGTGAATTCCGGAGTTTGAGGGCGGTTACAGCGAACTTTTGCGCCCGAACAGGCAGCGCCGGGGCCTGCTGCGTTCACAACCCCTGCGCGACGGCGAACTGCTGCCAGCGCCATGCATCGCGGCACATGTCGTCGATGGAGCGCTCGGTCTTCCAGCCGAGTCGTGTGTGTGCGAGCGAGGGGTCGGCGAAGCAGGAGGCCACGTCGCCCGTGCGGCGATCCTTCATCACGAATGGAACGCGCACGCCGTTCACGCGCTCAAAGGCCTTCACCAGTTCCAGCACACTGGTGCCGCGGCCCGTGCCCAGGTTGATCGCTTCGCAGCCGATGGTGTCCAGCCGCTCCATGGCACGCACGTGTCCGATCGCCAGATCCACCACATGGATGTAGTCGCGCACACCGGTGCCATCGGGCGTGGGATAGTCGCCGCCCCACACGCTGAGCTCCGTCGCACGGCCTGCCGCGACCTTCAGCACGAAGGGCATCAGGTTGTTCGGCATGCCATGCGGATCCTCGCCGATGGTGCCGCTCTCGTGCGCGCCCACCGGATTGAAGTAGCGCAGCAGGCAGATGTGCCATCGATCGCTGGCCTGGCGCAAATCGCGCAGGATGCCCTCGATCACCAGCTTGGTCTGGCCGTATGGGTTCGTGGTGGAGAGCGGGTGCGACTCGTCCAGCGGCAGTTGCTTCGGCACGCCATACACGGTGGCAGACGAGCTGAACACGATCGAGCGCACATCGCAGGCCTCCATGGCCTCGAGCAGCCGCAGCGTGCCCACCACGTTGTTGTCGTAGTACGCGAGCGGCATGGACACCGACTCGCCCACCGCCTTCAGGCCGGCAAGATGGATGACGGAACGCACCTTGAAATCACGCAGCGTGCGTCGCAGCACATCGCCGTCGCGGATGTCGCCCTGCACGAAGTCGACGGGTCTGCCGATGATGCGGCCCACGCGCTCCATCACGCTGGGCTTGCTGTTGCACAGGTTGTCCAGCACCACGGGCCGGTGCCCGGCCTTCGCGAGTTCCACGCAGATGTGGCTGCCGATGAAGCCGGCGCCGCCGGTGAGCAGGATGGTGTCAGGCATGGGATGGTCCGTGTGGGGTGTTCATGGGGTGCCGTGCGCGCGATACCACTCGATCGTGCGTCGCAGGCCTTCCTCGAAACCCACCTTCGCGCGCCAGTCCAGACGCTGCGCTGCGCGCTGCGTGTCCAGACACCGGCGCGGCTGGCCGTCGGGCTTGCTCGCGTCCCAGCGGATCTCGCCATTGAAACCGCACAGACGCGCGATCAGCGTGACCAAGTCGCGGATGGTGATCTCGCTGCCGGTGCCCAGGTTCATGGGTTCAGGCGCCTCCATCACTTCCGCGGCCCGCACGAAGGCGTCCGCCGCATCGTCCACGTACAGGAACTCGCGGCTTGCCGCACCGGTGCCCCAGCAGGTGATGTGATCAAGCCCGGCGTGCTGCGCCTCGATGCACTTGCGGATGAGCGCCGGAATCACGTGCGAGGTCTGCAGGTCGAAGTTGTCCCACGGGCCATACAGGTTCACCGGCAGCACATAGGCGCTCTTCAATCCGTACTGTCTGTGGTAACCATCCAGCATCACCATGGCGGCCTTCTTGGCGATGCCGTAGGGCGCATTGGTCTCCTCTGGGTAGCCGTTCCAGAGATCCTCCTCCCTGAACGGCACCGGCGTGAACTTGGGGTAGGCGCAGATGGTTCCGGCCTGCAC
>RFQW01000340.1 GCA_009924765.1 Planctomycetota bacterium
GCGGCCGCAGCGGTGACCACCGAGACGCAGGGCGTGACCGTGTTCCCGCGCGGCGTGCAGGAGCTTCCGCCGGAAACCAAGGAGATCCAGCCGCACCCGAAGGGCATCGAGCTGGGAACCCTGCTGCAGATGCTGAAGGACTACGAGGCCAGCGACAAGGGCACGCTGTTCAACTTCCTGCAGGAGCGCTTCTGTCGCGTCAGCGCCAGCACCGCCGGCGCGCTGTGCGAGAAGATCGGGCTTTCGAGTCGGCGCAAGGTGGCCGACGTGGAGCCGCCGATGGCGGAGAAGCTGTTCGACGCATTCCAGGAGGCGAAGCTTGCGCCGCCGCCGACGGACTGCCTGGCGCCGATCGGCGTGCGCCAGATGCTCGCCGGCATGCTCAAGGGCGTGCGCGCGGAGTTCTACGCCGCCAGCACGCGCGAAGCCGAGGTGTATCGCGGTCGCCCGTTCCAGATCGAGGCGGCGATCGCCTTCGGTGGCGAACTGCCAGCCGACGAGACGGCGCGCGTGATCCGCTTCGCCAACCGCGTTCCGCTGCTGTTCCAGCAGAGCGCCTGCAGCAGCTTCAAGGCCGTGGTGGAGACCGGCTGGAAGAACTACAACCTGTCGCAGCCGCGCGGCACGCTGCCCGTCGGGCCGCTGGTGATCATGATCCACGTGGCCAGCGTGTGGGTGCCGTTCACCAGCGAGAGCAAGGAAGCGATCGCCGACTACGACGAGATCCGCAAGGAGATGCGTCTGGCGCTGATGGAGTGCGGCCGCAAGCTGGGCACCTACCTGCGCAAGCGTCAGCGCATGCGCCGAGAGGGCGAGCGCCGCGACGTGTTCGAGCGCTACATCGGCGAGATCAGCAAGGCGGTGCACGCGATCGCCGGCACCGATGCGCGCGCGCTGTACGACGCGCTGCTGACGCAGGCGCGCGAGCGCAC
Source organism: Planctomycetota bacterium (assembly GCA_009924765.1). Taxonomy (GTDB): domain Bacteria; phylum Planctomycetota; class Phycisphaerae; order Phycisphaerales; family SM1A02; genus SYAC01. The sequence goes on from RFQW01000340.1 coordinate 933, forward strand.
GGCGGTGGCTGATCAGGTGCTGGATGAGGACGGCAAGGTGGTGAAGGACGAGCCGATGGACGAGGACGGCGTGATCGTGGTGCCGTCGGCCATCGCGCCGATCGAGGGTCTGGCGCCCGCCACGCCCGTGCCGCCACCCGAAGCGAAGCCTGCGCTCGGCAAGCCCGCGAAGTCCGAGTCCGCCGCCAAGCCGCGCACCAAGCGGGGCGGCGAAGGCCCCAGCCTGTTCTGATCGAACGAAACGACAAGGAACACACCCATGGCAAAGTCCAGCAAGCCCGGTTCGTCGGCCGCCACCAAGGCGCGCGACGCCGTCACCCACAAGAAGATCGTCACGATGGCGGAGGGCGTGGCCAAGCGCGCGCTCGGCGGCAAGGAGCCCATCGTGGCCATTCCCACGCGCGCCCGCAGCAACACCATCTGGAACAAGAAGAAGGGCATCCTGCAGATGGGCGAGGCGGCGCAGGAGCGTCAGCTGTTCAACCTGAACCAGGCGAAGAGCTTCATGCAGACCATGCTGCACTCGAGCAGCGTGAAGGACCTGATCGGCGCGGAGAAGACGCTGAGCCTCCGCGGCATGTTCTACAAGGGCCTGCACACCGTGGCCGGCACGAAGGAGAAGACCTTCGCCGATCAGGACGAGAGCGACGGCATCCTGGAGGATCTCGAGGTGTCGCTCGGCGCGTTGCGCGAGGAACTGCACATCTTCGCCAAGAAGGCCGGCACCGTGGTGGGCAACATCACGCTGATCGATTCGGGCGACGAGATCGACTGCCGGCGCATGGGCAGCGGCGGCTACGCCATTCCCAGCATCGTGGAACCCGACGTGATCCAGTTCAAGAAGTGCGAGGCGAAGTTCGTGCTGCACGTGGAGAAGAACACGGTGTGGAGCCGCTTCAACGAGGATCGCTTCTGGGAGAAGCACAACTGCATCCTGACCGAGGGTGGCGGCCAGCCGCCGCGCGGCGTGCGCCGACTGCTGCGCCGCCTGAACGAGGAACTTGGCCTGCCCATCTACTGCCTGCTCGACTGCGACCCGTGGGGGCACTACATCTACAGCGTGATCAAGCAGGGCAGCATCTCGCTGGCCTTCGAGAGCGAGCGACTGGCCATTCCCGACGCCAAGTTCATTGGCATCCGCGCCAAGGACTACAAGGCGTGCGGCCTGAGCGACGACGTGCAGATCGACCTGAACGACAACGACATCAAGCGCGCCCGCGAGATCGCCGCATATCCGTGGTTCGAGGGACACAAGGGCTGGCAGCGCGAGATCGAGGGGCTGCTGTCGAACGGCTTCAAGATGGAAGTGGAGTCGCTGATCACCAAGGACATCAGCTACGTCACCGAGGAGTACGTGCCGCAGCGCCTCAAGGCGAAGGACTGGCTGGAGTGACCCCGGGGCCGCGCAGCGGCAGGCTCAGCGTGAAGCAGGTGCCTCCGCCCGGGCCGTTGAACAGCGTCACCGTGCCTCCATGCTCCTCCACGATGCGCCGCGTGGTGGCCAGGCCCAGGCCGCTGCCGCCGGGCTTGGTGCTGGCGTAGGGTCGGAAGATGGTGGCGCGCCGCTCGGCCGGGATGCCCGGGCCATTGTCGATCACGCTCAGGCGCGCCTCGTCGCCGAGGGAGTTGAATTCGAGCCGCAGCAGCAGTTCACCCCGACGCTCACCGGGTGCGGCGCGGCCTTCCGGATTCATGGCCTGCACGGCGTTGATGGCCAGGTTCAGCAGCGCCTGCTTCAGCAGTCC
>RFQW01000035.1 GCA_009924765.1 Planctomycetota bacterium
TAGATTTTTAATCTTCTGACTAATACCATTACGTAGCTCTGCAATTCCAATCATGGGAGGGTATTGATTGCGATCTGCGAGCATGGCGTCGTTCACGCTGGCGCCGATTCAGGTGCTTGCATGGACCAGCATCGGACTGAGCATGCCGGCGTTCGCTGCCGCGTGCGCCGGACTGGCTGCATGCGTGCTGCTGGCGGGCCTCGCCACACCGCGCGCAGCGGCCTGATCAGCGCAGCGCTTCCACGAACGCCTTGAGGCGCCCCAGACCTTCGGTGATCTGCTGCTCGGAGCAGGCGAAGCTGACGCGGATGTTGCTGCGCGCGCAGTCGCCGAAATCCTCGCCCGGCACCAGCGCCACCAGCGACTCTTCCAGCAATGCCTCCGCGAAGGTCTGCGCCGAATCGATCACGCGGCCGGCGGATGTGCGCAGCCCCATGCACTCGCGCACGCACGGAAAGGCGTAGAAGGCGCCGCTGCTCGGCGTGTTGCGCAGGCGCGGCACGGCGGCGAGCAGACGATGCGTGAGCTGCGCGCGCGCGGCAAACGCCTTGCGCATCTGCTCCACGCTGGCGGCACCGTTCGTCAGCGCCTCCACCACCGCGGGCATGATGAAGGTGGGAATGCTGTTGGTGAGCTGGCCCTGCAGCTTGATCACTTCCTTCGCGAAGCGGCCTTCATCGCCGGGCGCGGCGATGTAGCCCACGCGCCAGCCGGTCATGGCGAAGGCCTTGCTCATGCCGTTCACGGTGATGGTGCGGCCGGCCAGGCGCGGATCGGCGCCGGGGCTCACGTGCACCACATCGGGTTGCACCTCGGGATAGATCAGCTTCTCGTAGATCTCGTCGCTGACGATGGTCACATGCGCGTGGCGGGCCAGCATGTCGCACAGTTCGCGCATGACCTGCTGCGGCTGCACCACGCCACAGGGATTGCTCGGGCTGTTCAGGATGATGGCCCGCGTGTGCGGCGTGATGGCGCGCTCGATGGCGGCCACATCCAGCCTGAAGCCCAGCTCCACAGTGCTGGGCACCTCCACGCAGCGACCACCGTACAGCTCGATGAGCGGCTTGTAGCTCACCCACGCCGGCGTGGGCAGGATCACCTCGTCGCCCGCGCCGAACTGCAGCAGCGTCTGCATGCACATGGCGATGGCGTGCTTGGCGCCCGCGGTGAGCGTGACGTGCTCGGGCTTGCATGCGATGCCGTTCTCCACCTGCAGCTTGCGCGCCACCGCCTCGCGCACGGCCTTGTCGCCGGGCGTGGGTGCGTAGCGCGTCATGCCCGCGTCCAGCGCGCGCTTGGCGGCTTCGCGAATGGGTGCGGGCGTGTCGAAGTCGGGCTCGCCCACGCCGAAACCGATCACGGGCTTGCCCGCGGCCTTCAGCGCCGCGGCCTTCGCTGCCACCGCCAGCGTGGCGCTCTCCTTCATGCGTGCGACCGGTTCACCGATGTGCATGACGTGGAAGATAGCCGTGACACGCCCACGCACGCCTGCCCGGATCCGTGCCACCGCTACACTGCCGCGATGCACTTCGACGCCCACCAGCCCGTTCTCGATGAACTTGAGGCGCGGATCACCGCCATCCGCGACTCTCTTTGACTGGCCACGCAAGATCGCCGAGCGAAACACGCTGGTGGAGCGCATGGGCGCCGCGGACCTGTGGAACGACGCCAAGAACGCGCAGAAGGTGATCAACGAGCTGAAGGTGCTCCGCGCGCAGGTGGAGCCGCTGGAAGGCGTGATCAAGGACTTCGAGGACGCGCAGGTCGGCTACCAGATGAGCAAGGAGGCCGGCGACGCCGACCTGCTGAGCGAGGTGGACGAGACGCTGTTCCGACTGCAGTCGCGCATGGCCAAGGTGGAACTGCAGAGCCTGCTCTCGGGCAAGCATGACTACCGCAACTGCTTCGTCACGCTTCAGGCCGGCGCCGGCGGCACCGAGGCCGAAGACTGGGCGGGCATGCTGGAGCGCATGTACCTGTACTACTGGAACGAGATGGGCTGGAAGATCGAGGAGATGCACCGCAGCGCGGGCGCCGAAGCGGGCGTGAGCGAAGTGGCGTATCGCCTGGAAGGTCCCTACGCCTTCGGCTACATGAACTGCGAACGCGGCACGCATCGCCTTGCGCGCGTGAGTCCGTTCAACGCCGAAGGCAAGCGCCAGACCAGCTTCGCCACCGTGGACGTGAGCCCCGAGTTCGAGGAGACGGATCTGGAGATTCCGGCCAAGGACCTGGAGATCGTGCCCTTCGTGCGCGCCAGCGGTCCCGGCGGCCAGAACGTGAACAAGGTCGCCACCGCGATCCGCGTGACGCACATCCCCACCGGCATCCAGGTGGTGGCCAGCACCTTCCGCGACCAGCCGCAGAACCGCAAGCAGGCCATGAGCGTGCTGCGCGGCAAGCTGGAGCAGATCGAGGAAGAGCGCCGCGCCGCCGAGATCGCCGCGGTGACGGGCGGCAAGGTGACGCGCGACTGGGGCACGCAGATCCGCAGCTACGTGTTCTACGACAACCGCGTGAAGGACCATCGCACCGGCCACGAGACGGGCAACCCGCAGCATGTGCTCGATGGCCGCATCGCGCCGTTCATCGACGCCGAACTGCAGCGCCGCCGCACCGAGCGTGAGCGCGAGAAGGTTTCCGGCAAGGGCGCGTGATGACCACCGCGCTCGACGCGATCGTGGATCTGGGGCCGAGCCAGTGGCGCGATGCGCGCCAGAGCGGACAGCTGGAATGGCTGAGCACCAACGGCCTCGGCGGCTACGCCTGCGGCACCGTGGGCGGACTGCTGCAACGACGCTGGCATGGCCTGCTGGTGGCCGCCACCGACGCCCCCGCAGGTCGCACCATGCTGGTGCCCAAGATCGAGCTGTTCGCCACGGTGGATGGCACCGTGCATCCGCTCTCCGCCAATGAATGGGCGGGCGCCGGCATCGATGCACCCGGCCTCGGCAACCTGATCCGCTTCCACATGAACGGATCGGTGATCGTGCGCCACTGGCGCATCGGCTCGGCGCTGCTCGAGGAACGCATCACCATGGCGCGCGGCCGCAACGCCACCGCCGTGCTGCTGACGCTGCGCCACGCGAGCAAGCCGGTGCAGATCGCGATCAAGTGCCTGGTGAATCACCGTCCGCACGACCACCTTGCGCAGGTGGGTGCGTTCAAGGCCGACATCGCGCAGCAGCCGGGTGGCCTGCGCGTGCAGTTCGAAGGCGCGCAGGGCGAAGGCAGCCAGGTGCACCTGCAGGCCGATGGCTGCGCAGCCACCGCCGACGGCACCTGGTACCGCAACTATCTGCTGCCGGTCGAACGCGCATTGGGCTACGACTGCGTGGATGCCAGCGTGTGTGCCGGTGAACTGGTGATCACGCTGAAGCCCGGCGAATCACGCGGTTTCACCGCGAGCACGCAACGCGAACAACCCGGCGAGGCGGGTCGCATCGTGGCCGCGTGCCTTCGCCGATCCAAGAAGCTCGTCGAGGCGGCGAAGGCCACCGGCGACCACTTCCGCGCGCGTCTGGCGCTTTCGGCCGACCAGTTCATCGTGCAGCGCGGCCTGCCCGACGGCAAGCGCGGCACCAGCGTGATCGCGGGCTACCCGTGGTTCGCCGACTGGGGTCGCGATGCGCTGATCTCGCTGCCCGGCCTGTGCCTTTCCACCGGCCGCGCCGACGATGCCGCGAGCATCCTGCGCTCGCTGGCACGCTTCCAGAAGGATGGCCTGCTGCCCAATCGCTTCCCCGCACCGGGCGAGCCGTGGATGGACAACAGCGTGGATGCACCGCTGCTGCTGGCCGAGGCCGGCCGACGCACCGTGAACGCCACGCGCGACTGGGATCTGGCGCGGGATCTGTGGCCCGCGCTGCAGAACACGTTCGATGCCTTCATGAAGGGCACGCGCCACGGCATCGCGGTGGACGCGAAGGACGGCCTGCTCGCCGCCGCCGAACCCGGCGCGCAGCTGACCTGGATGGACGCCAAGGTTGGCGACCGCGTGATCACGCCACGCATGGGCAAGCCCGTCGAGATCAACGCGCTGTGGTGCGGCCTGCTGCAGACCATGATCGACTGGGCGCCGCGACTGAAGCGTGATGCCGCCGCGCAGGCGAAGGCGCTTGCGAAGGCGAAGCGCTCGTTCGCGCGGTTCAGCCGACCCGATGGCACCGGCCTGATCGATGTGCTGGATGGTCCGCAGGGCAACGAAGACTGCCTGCGCCCCAACCAGCTGTTCGCGCTCACCGGGCCCACGCCGCTGGTGAACGCCACGCTTGGCAAGCGCATGCTCGCCACCGTGCGCGACCAGTTGCTCACGCCGCTCGGACTTCGCTCGCTGGGTCCGCACGAACCCGGCTATCGCGGCCGTTACGAAGGTCCGGTGGAACACCGCGTCCGCACGAACCCGGCTATCGCGGCCGTTACGAAGGTCCGGTGGAACACCGCGACGAGGCCTATCACATGGGCACGGCATGGCCCTGGCTGCTGGCGCCCTACACCACCGCGCTGCAGCGTGCGGGGGATGAAGCAGGCATCGCACTTGCCCGCGAACCCTTCCTGCATCACCTGCGCGAAGGCTGCCTGGGCCAGGTGTGCGAGGTGTCCGACGGCGATGCGCCCCAACGGCCCAGCGGCTGCTTCGCGCAGGCCTGGAGCGTGGCGGCGCTGCTGGATGACGGCGTGGGCATCGAAACGCCGGCCGCGCGCTCGCGCTGATCGAGCGCTCGCGCGCCAACGAGGGCTGCGGCATTCGCGGCAATCATGGGTGGAACACCCGCACCGTTAGACTGTGCACAGGCATTCGCACTGCGCGGATCCACACCCAAGGCAGGAGCGCCCCGCGAAAGAGTCCGCATCCATCCTGCAGCGCGTGGCCGCCGGCGAACCCGGCGCCATCAACGAGTGCCTGAACCGCTTTCATGGCCTGGTGTGGTCGTTGGCGCGCAAGCTGGGCGCCCCGGCCGCCGACGCCGAGGACGCCGTGCAGGAGATCTTTCTCGACCTGTGGAAGAGCGCGCCGCGATTCGATCCATCGATCGCCAGCGAAACCACCTTCGTGGCCATGATCGCGCGGCGTCGCCTGATCGACCGTGGTCGGCGGCGCATGCGACGGCCCGAAGCCATGATGATCGAGGAGTCGGTGGCATCGCCGTCGGCGCAATCCGATCCGGTGGAAGTTCGCGAGGCGGCCTCCCTGGTGCAGGACGCCTTCCGCACCCTGCGGCCCGAGCAGCAGCGGGTGCTGCAGTTGTCGATCCACCACGGTTGCAGCCATGAGCAGATCGCCACGGCCACTGGCCTGCCGCTGGGCACCGTGAAGACCCACGCCCGCCGAGGCCTGATCCGACTGCGGCAGGTGCTGGCGGATGCGGGCGTGACACCCGATGGGCTGAGCGCCGAAGGGCTGGGGCCATCCGGCAACGGGTCCGCCTGACCGCCCCACCTGCCTGAAACCTGCAGCGGCAAGGACGGTACAAATGCGCCTATGCATCGCACCGCCCGCTTCCTGTGCCTTCCCCTGCTCGCACTGCCCTGCCTGACCGCCATCGCGGCGGACACCGCGCGTGATCCAGCCGAAGTGCCGCCCGCGGCCATGCTGCGATTCCCCGACATCGGGCCCAAGGACATCGTGTTCAGCTTCGCCGGCGATCTGTGGCTGGTGGACAAGAAGGGCGGCATGGCGCGACCGCTCACCAACGCGCGCGGGCCCGAGAGCACACCCAAGTTCTCGCCCGACGGCAAGCGCGTGGCGTTCGTGGGTGGCTACGAAGGCAACCGCGACATCTACACGCTGCCCGTTGGTGGTGGCGAACCCTTCCGCGTGACGCATCACCCTTCAAGTGAAGGCCTGTGCGACTGGAACGGCGACGCGATCATGTTCACCACCGGTGACCTTGGTGGACTCACGCGACAGACGCGACTGTTCCAGGTGCCGTCGACGGGCGGACTGCCGACGCCGCTGCCCGTTCCCTACGGCGCCAACGCCGCCGTGAACAAGACCGGCGAGTGGCTGGCCTACACGCCGCACGCCATCGACACGCGCACATGGAAGCGCTACCGCGGCGGCATGGCCACGGACATCTGGCTGTACAACCTGAAGAGCGGCGAGGCGCGCCGACTGACCGACTACGAGGGCATCGACACGCTGCCCATGTGGCACGGAGACACGCTGTATTTCCTGAGCGATCAGGGTGACTCGCACCGACTGAACATCTTCAAGTGCGATCCGGCCACCGGCAAGCGCACCCAGCTCACCAGCTTCACCGACGAGGATGTGCGCTGGCCAAGCGTGGGTCCCGATGACGGCACGAGCGGCGAGATCGTGTTCCAGAAGGGCGATCAGCTGATGGTGCTGGACCTGGGCAACAACCAGACCCGCACCGTGAACGTGCAGGTTCCGGGCGATCGCCCCAAGGTGACCGCGCGCAACGTGGATCAGGCACGCAACCTCTCCGAATGGTCGATCGGCCCCACCGGCAAGCGCGTGGTGGTGAGCGCCCGCGGCGACCTGTGGACCGCGCCCACCGAGAACGGCACGCCACGACCGCTCACCAGCAGCAGCGGCGTGTTCGAGCGCAATCCCGCATGGAGCCCCGACGGCAAGTCGATCGCCTTCTTCGACGACAGCACCGGCGAGTACGAGCTGTACGTGATGCCCGCCGATGGCAAGGGCGCGAAGCGTCAACTGACCAGCGATGCGGGACCGTTCAAGACCGACATCAACTGGAGCCCCGACTCCAAGCGCGTCGCCTACTCCGACAAGACCGGCACGATGTGGCTGGTCACGCTGGAGGATGGCACGCGCGCGCGCGTGGATCGCGATCCGCGCTCGCGCACCCTGCGCCCGAGCTTCAGCCACGACGGCGCATGGATCGCCTACACCCGCGTGGACGAGGATCGCGAGACGCCGGCCATCTGGCTGTATGAAGTGGCCACGGGCAAGAGCACGCAGGTCACCGCCGGCATGTTCGGCGACAGCCTGCCCACCTTCGATCGCAAGGGCGACTACCTGGTGTTCGCCAGCGAGCGCCGCTTCGAGCCCAAGTACAGCGCGCTGGACGCCACCTGGGTGTACGACGACACCGAGCAGCTGTACCTGGTGCCGCTGCGCAAGGATGTGAAGCTGCCCTGGCCAGCCGAGAGCGACGAGGAGAAGCCCGGCGCGGACAAGGACAAGAAGGACGACGCGAAGGACGGCGACAAGGCCGACAAGAAGGACGACGCCAAGAAGGACGGCGCCGCCGCGGGCGATGACAAGCCTGCCGATGGCGACAAGCCGCGTCGCAAGCGTCGCTCGAGCGAGTTCGACGCCGTGGACACGGTGGCCATGCAGGACAAGCCCAAGGATCCACCCGCCGACGAGAAGAAGCCGGAGAAGCAGGACGAGCCCTCGAAGGACGGCGAGAAGAAGGATGACGCCAAGGACGCCGCGAAGGATGGCGACAAGAAGGACGACGCGAAGAAGGACGAGCCCAAGAAGAAGGAGGAGCCGAAGCCGATCACGATCGACATGGACGGCTTCGAGGCCCGCGCGATCCAGCTTCCAACCGCAGGCGGCATCTACGGCGCCATCGGCTTCAACGACAAGGGCCAGCTGCTGTACGCGCGCGGCGGCATCAAGCTGCTCGACCTGACCGACAAGGAGAAGAAGGAGAAGAACGTCGGTGAAGGCGGTGGCTTCGAGGTGAGCGCCGATGGCAAGCGGCTGCTGGTTGGCGGTGGCGCGGTGGTGGACGCCAGCGCCGACGGCAAGCGTCGCACGCCCGTCACCACCTCGATGGAGGCTTCGCTGGATCCACGCGCGGAGTGGCGGCAGATCATCCTGGACGCGCACCGCATCATGCGCGACTGGTTCTACGACCCGGGCATGCATCAGGTGGACTGGAACGCGCAGCGCGATCACGCGCTGAAGCTGCTCGAGGGCGCCAACAGCCGCGAGGACGTGAACTGGATCATCTCCGAGATGATCAGCGAGCTGAACGTGGGCCACGCCTACCTGCAGAACCCCGGCGATGTGGAAACCCCCGCCACCAGCAGCGCAGGCATGCTGGGCGTTGATTGGGAAGTTGCGCAGGCCGAGGACGGCGCAAAAGCCTACCGCTTCGCCAAGCTGATCGAAGGCGCACCGTGGGACGCCGATGCACGCAATCCGCTGCGCGAGGTGGGCGTGAAGGAAGGCGAATACCTGCTTGCCGTGAACGGCCGCACCGTGGATGCCGCGAAGGATCCGTGGGCGCCGTTCGAGGGCCTGGCCGGCAAGGTGGTCACCATCACCGTCAGCGAGAAGCCCGCACGTGACGGCACCGAGCGCGACGTGGTGGTGCGCACGCTGTCCAGCGAGCAGCCGCTGCGCTATCGCGCATGGATCGAGCGCAACCGACAGCTGGTGGACAAGCTCAGCGACGGCAAGGTGGGCTACATCTACGTGCCCAACACCGGCGTGGATGGGCAGAACGACCTGGTGCGCCAGTTCCAGGGCCAGCGCTTCAAGCCCGCGCTGCTGATCGACGACCGCTGGAACGGCGGCGGCCAGATCCCGAACCGCTTCATCGAGATGATGAACCGCCCCGCCACCAACGCGTGGGCGCGCCGCGACGCGGGCGAGCAGGTGTGGCCGCCGGACACCGAAGGCGATGCTGATCAACGGCCTCGCGGGTTCGGGCGGTGACATGTTCCCGTGGCTGTTCAAGCATCACGGTCTTGGCCCGGTGATCGGCACGCGCACCTGGGGCGGCCTGGTGGGCATCAGCGGCAATCCCGCGTTCATCGACGGCGGCACCATCAGCGTGCCCACCTTCGGCTTCTACAAGCTGGACGGCACGTGGGGCGTGGAGGGCCACGGCGTGGATCCCGACATCGAGGTGAGGGCGGCCTGGCCGCTGGTGGCCGCGATCCTCAGATCGAGAAGGCGGTCGAGGTGCTGCAGCAGCAGTTGAAGGACAAGCCCTTCCGCAAGCCGCAGCGTCCGCCCGCGCCCGATCGCAGCGGCATGGGCATTCCCGAGAAGGATCGCTGATCACGCCGGGCGCTCGTGCAGCGCACAGGATTCACGGCAACAGCGCCGCGGCCGCTTGATGCGCCGCGGCGCTTTCCTACGGTGCGTGCATGAAGCACACCTCCACCGCGCTCTGCGCCCTCATCGTGTCCGGCCTGCTGCTGCCCGCCTGCGAGCAGAAGTCCGGCTCCCCCGTCTCCAAGACCAGCTCGATCAGCTCCACCGCCCCGCTCACCAGCGAGGACGCGGCCGATGCGCTGAAGAAGGCGCAGGCCCGCGCCGAGCAGGCGCAGACGGAACTCGATCAGGCGAAGAAGGCCGTCGATCAGGCGAACAGCGCCCTGAACGCCGGCAAGATGGCCAAGGTTTCGGCCGCCGAGCAGGCCACGCTGGAGAAGGCCGTCACCAGCGCCAAGACAGCGCTCGAGAAGGCCGAAGCCGGCTGCAAGGACGCCTGCGCCATGCGCGACAAGTGCAAGGCCGACATGGATGCGATGGCGGCCAAGGCCGCGCCCAAGATGTGAGTCAGCTCATGCGGCCAAAAGCGAGAAAGTCCAAGGCCTGAGCCTTGGACTTTCGCTTTGCAAAGCGGGTGAAGGGACTTGAACCCTCGACATTCACGTTGGCAACGTGACGCTCTACCACTGAGCTACACCCGCGAACCGATCCCCTTTCGGGGAGGCGAAGTATACAGGCTCCCCCGCCTGCGGCAACGCCCCGGAAACCATCGGCCCAAACCTCAGGCGCCTTGAACGACTTCCGTGAAACGGAAGGAACGGCCGTCAAAAAGCCCCTTGTCGCTGAGTTTCAGCGCGGGAATCACCAGCAAGGCCATGAAACTGAGGGTCATGAACGGGGCCCGCAGGGGCGAGCCCATGGCATGGGTCATGGCGGTCAGGCGCTCGTAGTCGGCGGCCACGCGCTCGAAGGGTTGGTCGCTCATCAAGCCCGCGATGGGCAGTGGCAGCACCTGCGTG
>RFQW01000341.1 GCA_009924765.1 Planctomycetota bacterium
CTGCCATGTCTGGTGGCCTGCATGCCCGGTCCGCACAGCTACACCGGCGAGGATTCGTTCGAACTGTTCGTGCCGGGTCATGCCGAGGTGGTGCGACTGCTGCTGCATGCATTGATGCGGTCGCCGGGCGTGCGCGAAGCCGGCCCCGGCGAGTTCACGCTGCGCGCCTTCGAGCAGGGGCGCCTCACGCTGGAGCAGGCGGAGGGTGTGGCGGCCACCATCGCCGCACGCACCGATGCCGAAGTGCACGCGGCGGCCATGCTGCGAAGCGGCACCGTCGGCACGCGCGTGCACCATGTGAGCGAGGCCGTGGCCGATCTGCTGGCGCTGGTGGAGGCGGGCATCGACTTCACCGATCAGGAGGATGTGGTGGCGATCGGTCGAGCGGAGCTGTGCGCCGGCATCCAGACGGCCATCGCGTCGCTGCGCGAGATGATCGACGGCAGCGTTCCATTGGAGCGCCTGGCCGCCACGCCATGGGTGGTGCTTGCGGGTGCGCCCAACGCCGGCAAGAGCGCGCTGTTCAATGCGCTGCTTGGTCGGCAGCGCGCGGTGGTGGCCGCCATCGCCGGCACCACGCGCGATGTGCTGGTGGAACCGTGGCGCGTACCGGCGACTTCGGGCTCGCTGGAAGTGCTGCTGGTGGATGCACCGGGCGAGATGCGCGAGGCGCAGGGACTGGATGCGCTCGGCCAGCACATGCGTGATCAGGCGATGCAGCGCGCCACCATCACGATCGCGTGCGATGCGGATGGTCGGTTCGATGAAGCGATCGAGCAGTCATGCCGGATCCGTGTGCACACCAAGTGCGATCGGTCGGCGGCCACCAGGCCCGGCACCATCACCACCAGCGCGCTGCAGGGCACTGGACTGGATGCACTTGCCGCCGCTGTGGGTCGCATGGCCGAAGGTCTTGGCGCCACCGCCGCCACGGCGGGCGTGGTGCTTGCCGACCGTCATCGCGTGCTGATCGGCGAGGCCATCGATCACCTGCAGGCGGCATTGGGTGCGGCGCAGACAGGCACCGGTCGCGCGATGGAACACCCCGAACTCGTCTCGGCCGCGCTGCACGGCGCCATCGAGAGTCTGGGTGGCATCGTGGGCCGTCTGGCGCCCGATGACATTCTGGGCCGCATCTTCTCACGCTTCTGCGTGGGCAAGTGAGGCATTCGCCATTTCGCGACGGGCGCGGCGCAGTTCCAGCACCGCAAGCATGCGAAGCGTGATGAAGAGCAGGATGAGTCCAACCGAGTACCACAGCACCACGCGTTCGTACGCGGGCATGTCGGGCCATGGCACGAACAGCATGGCGCCCATCGTGAGCGCCGTGCCCACGCCCGTGAGCGCCAGCACCAGCGTGTGTCGCTTGCGGAACTGCAGGTACCACGGCGCGAAGGCGAAGATCAGGTTCAGGCTGGTGCCGATCGAATACACCACCAGCGAACTTGCGCCGCGCTCGAACTCCGGACCGAACAACCCCAGGATGGGCTTGCCGAACAGCACCACGAGCGTCATGAACACGCCGCACACCATGCTCATGCCAAGCGCGCGTCGTCGCAGCAGACGCTGCTGGGCAGGCACATCGTGTTCCACCAGAAGCCGCGACATGCGCGGGGCGTACAGGCGCGTGGTGGCGGTGGCCACGATCAGCAGCAGGTTGCCGATCTGCAGCACCGCGCTCATCACGCCCACGCCCGACTTGTTGGGATGCGACAGACCCAGTACCAGCAGCGGGCTGCTGGCGAACAGGCTCATGATCAGGCTGTAGCCCACGAAACCCAGTCCCTCGCCAAGCCACTGTCGCGAGTCGGTCACCAGTCGCCGCCCGAGGATCTGCCGAGGCAGGCCGCGCAGGGCCAGCGCCAGCATGAGCGCGCCACCCACCACCCACACGCAGCCGTACAGCACCACCGCATCGCGCGCCGACTGCTTGTTGGAGAAGTGCATCAGCAGCAACGCGCCGATCAGCAGCGTGCACGGCACCACCACCCGGTACACGATGGTGGATGAAACGAAGCGCTCGCACGCGGTGCACACCTCCAGCAGGAACATGAACAGCGTCATCACCGGCAGGAACAGCATCATCAGCATCAGATAGTGCTCGGGATAGTTCCAGCTGCGCGTGCACCACAGGATGGCCATGGTGAGCAGACCCACCAGCACGCTGGTCACGACCACCACCACCGTGGCGAACACCAGGAACCCGCGTGCGCGATCCCAGTCGCCCTGCTCGAAGCAGGCGGGCAATTCGCGCAACGCCAGCTTTTCAAGCCCCAGCGTGGCACCCGTGGTGATCACGCTGGCCAGCGCCACGGCGGTGCTGTAGTGGCCGTAGTCGCCGGCGCCCAGCGCGCGACCCAGCACGATGCCCACACCAAGCATCAGGCCATAGCTCAGGAACGACAGCAGTGTCACCAGCACCGCGCGCTGGCGGTCTTCGGATGCGTGCGACTGGTGCAGGCGGTCCATGTGGGGTCGCAGCATAGGGAGCGCGGCCGCGATTCCGCTACGCTCGCTTCACGCAACATGCCGCACATTCACGACAAGATCGACTTCACCGTGGCCATCTTCGTGGTGCACGAAGGCAGGGTGCTGGTGATCCATCATCGCAAGCTGGATCGCTGGCTGCCGCTGGGTGGGCACATCGAACTGGACGAGGATCCGGAGCAGGC
>RFQW01000342.1 GCA_009924765.1 Planctomycetota bacterium
CTGGTGACCGATCACCCCGAACTGTGGGCGTGGTACGAGGAGCATGTGGCGAAGGTGACCGACCTGTTCGAGCGTCGCGCGTTCGAGCGGCCGCAGAGCGCGGGCGAGGGTGAGGTGGTCGGCACGAACTTCGAGCGCAAGTATCGGCGCGAGGGTCGGCCGTTCCACGCCATGACGCTGGTGCGTCGCGGCGCGTAGCGGAGTCAGCGCTTCCAGCCGCTCTCGGGGTCGCGCTCGAGCGTTCGCGCCGACTGGTTGCGGCATCGCACGCACAGGCTGGCCTTGCGAATCGGCTGCATGAAGGCGAGGTCGGTGCGGGGCTCCAGGCACAGGTTGCAGGTGAAGGCGGATTCCGAGGCCGTTTCCGCGCAGGCGGCACGCAGGCATTCGCCGCAGATGCACGCGCCATGATGACCCTCCACGAATGGCGCCGCATGCGTCCAGTCGCGACCGCAGAAGTCGCACAGGAAATCCTCGGCGGTCATGCTGTCGGGATCGCAGCCGGGTCGATGCATGGGGGCAGCGTATGCGCGCGGCTATGCTGCCGCGCATGGCCAGGCTGAGCCTCACCCAGCGAAGTCAGGTGGTGTTCGCGATCGCGAGCGCGGCCGCGATGGCCGCGGTGCTCGCGGGCCCGTGGATGCAGGCGGAGCGTCGCGCCATGGACAGCCAGCGCGCGGTGTGGCGAGAGGCCGCGATCGGCTGGGGCCGCCAGCCCGACGCGGGCGACGGCAGCGTTCGACTGATCTCGGGCAACGGCGAGGAGGCGGCCGGTGGCGACCCGTTCGTGCTGGCCGCGCTGGAGCAGTTTCAGCGCATGCCGGAGCAGTTCGATTTCGATCGCCTGACCACGGACTCGCCGGCGCGTCTGTTGTATGCCCGCGCGCTGCGCGGCGACGAGTTGAACCGCGCCAGGTCCGGTTTGCGTGTGTCGCTTGGCACGCCCGAGGGCGACTGGAAGTCGCAGCCGCTCGAGGGCGTGGTGGTGATGGAGCGGGCGGGCGGCGAGCTGGCGCGTCAGATCGCGCTGGATCGCGTGTCGCTGGCGCTGTCGGGCGGTGCGGCGTGGGTGGCGCTGCTGGTGGTGGTGCGCACGCTGGTGATGCGCGGCTACCTGCGCGCGGTGCGTCGATTGCGCGACGTGGCGGACAAGGTGCGCGCGGGCGACACGCTGGCGCGCAGCACGCTTCGCACGGGTGACGAGCTGCAGGAACTGGGGGAGGCCTTCAACGCCATGGTGGAGGCGCTCGAGTCGGCGCAGGCGCGCGTGGAGTCCATCAATCGCAGCCTGGACCTGAAGGTGGGCGAGCTGAGCGAGGCGAACGTGGGCCTGTTCGAGAGCAACAAGCTGAAGAGCGAGTTCCTGGCGAACGTGAGCCATGAGCTGCGGACGCCGCTGAACAGCATCCTGGGCTTCGCGGACCTGCTGAGCGAGCTGGCGCGCAACGACGCCAACGCCGATCCCAAGCGCATGCGCTACATCAGCCACATCCAGACCAGCGGTCGCGGCCTGCTGGAGATGATCAACGAGCTGCTGGACATGGCCAAGATCGAGGCGGGTCGCATGGAGGTGGCGGTTGGATCGGTGAGCGTCGCCGAGGTGCTGGAAGGCATCGGCGCGATCATGCGGCCGCTGGCGGAAAGCAAGGGCGCCAGCGTGGTGGTGGAGCGCCCCGACGAGCTGCCGACCATCGAGACCGATCCCGGAAAGCTTCAGCAGATCCTGTACAACTTCATGTCGAACGCGATCAAGTTCTCGCCCGAAGGTGGTGTGGTGCGGCTGGTGGCCGCGCCTGGCACGCGTGACGGCAAGCCCGCGGTGCGGTTGAGCGTGGTGGATCAGGGCCCCGGCATTCCCGCCGACATGCAGCAGGCGGTGTTCGAGAAGTTCCGTCAGGTGGACGCGAGCCACACCAAGCGGCATGGCGGCACGGGCCTTGGTCTGGCCATCTGCCGTGAACTGGCACACATGCTTGGCGCAGGCGTGGGACTGCACAGCGTCGCTGGCAAGGGCAGCACCTTCTGGGTGGAAGTGCCGGTGCAGTTCGCGGCGCGTGCGCTGCAGCCGCTCATGAGCGGTCGAGCGGATTGAGCGCGGCGCGGATGGCGCGGTCGGCGTCGGGGTGCATGCGACGCGCGTGGCTGGCGTCGAGTCGCGCCGGCAGCGGGCGGTCGTCGCGGTGTTCCAGCATCCAGTGCAGCGTGGCTTCGGCCACGGCGGCCGGTGGCGCGGAGCCTTCCGGGCAGAAGAAGTCGTAGTCGGCCCATGAAACTTCGAGTGCGATCGGCAGCAGCGTGCCATCGGCCTGCACCGCCTGCGCGGTGAATCGCCAGCCGCGGCTGATCTCGGTCTCGGTGAGGATCTCGATGGGTCCGATGGGCACGCCGCGAGGCTAGCAGCGCCCGGCGCGCACCTACGGGGTGCGTTGCAGCACCACCACGTCGCCGTCGTCGATCGAGCCACGGAATGTGCGTGTCTTCCACGAGCCCAGTTGCTCGGCCGCCGCCACAGTTTCGGGGCGCGTGGTGTGCTGCGGGTAGAGCTGGATGATCCACCGAGGACGCAGTCGCGCGATGGTTTCCGGAGCGGTGGCGCGATTGAGCCCGGTGGAATGCACCGTGAGCCGGTTCGCCATGGCGTACCACTGCACCACATC
>RFQW01000343.1 GCA_009924765.1 Planctomycetota bacterium
GGCAAGCCCGAAGAGAACATCCAGCGCTGGCGCAACCAGTTCCGCGACGCGAACGGCCAGCCCGCCGCGCCAACCGAAACGCGGCGCAAGGTGGGCGACCTGATGGTGCAACGCGTGGACATCCGCGGTGCGTGGAAGGGCATGGGCATGCAGGCGGCGCGTGAGGGCACGGTGCAGCTGGCTGCGATCGTGCCTGCAGAGGCGGGCACCATGATCTACGTGCGGCTGGTGGGTGCCGAGGCCACGGTTGAGGCTGCACGCGCGGACTTTGAGCGCATGATCGACGGCATGCATCGGTGAGGTTGGGCGCTGGAGGCTTGGTGCTACAGTGAGCACCGCTTTCAGGAGATCCCCATGCATCGAATCGCTCGTTCTCTCGTTCTCATGTGCACCGTCGCCGCGTTCGCGGGCCTGTCGGCATGCACCGCCATGAAGCGGGCCGTCGAGACCGAAGCGCAGCAGGAGGTGCGCCGTCAGCGCGACCTGGCGGACACCAGCGCCTTCTACAAGAGCCTGACCGAACGCATCCTGATGCGACTCGGCGATGGAAAGCATGAGGAAATCTTCGATGTGCTGGTGCTCTCGGGCGGCGGCGACTTCGGTGCCTTCGGCGCGGGCTTCCTGCTGGGCTGGGGTCAGGTCGAGGATCCCTCGATGCGTCGGCCGAAGTTCGACTTCGTGGCCGGCACCAGCACGGGCGCATTGCTCGCGCCGCTGGCGTATCTGGGCACCGATGCCGATCTGCAGCTGGGCGCCGACATGTACTCGAATCCGCCGAGCGATCTGGTGATGCAGAACGGCCTGATTCCGGTGTTGCCGTTTCACGAGTCGCTGGCGCTTCCGACGGGCCTGCGTCGCGAGGTTGCCGCGCAGTTGAGCGACGCCATGCTGGAGCGATTCAGGCAGGAGGCGGCGACCGGCCGCGTGCTGGCGTGCGCGACCACCAATCTGGATTTCGGCACCTTCCGTCCCTTCGACGTGCTGGAGGGCGTGAAGTTGGACAACGCGGCGTTCCGCGAATCGATGATGCAGCGGCTGATCGCGTCCGCATCGATCCCCGCGGTGTTCCCGCCGGTCGAGATCGATGGCTCGTACTACGTGGACGGCGGCGCCACCGAGAACGTGTGGTCGATCCGCAACCAGACCGAGAAGGGCACGCCGATCAGCGAATGGCGCGGTCGCTACCCCGACAAGCCGCTGCCCAGGATCCGCCTGTGGTACCTGATCAACAACCAGTTCTTTCCCAAGACACCCGACGTGAAGCTGGAGTGGATCAACATCGCCTCGGCCGGACTGTCCACCTCGCTGCGCTCGGCGCTGATCAAGGACCTGAACCTGTCCGCCTATGCGGCTGCCGCGGAGAACGCGCAGGTGCCGGGCGAGGTGGAGTTCCGCTTCGTGGCGATCCCGGATGACTGGAAGCCGCCGGTGAAGGGCACCTTCAAGCCGGAGACCATGCGGTCGCTGGTCGAGCTGGGTCGCAAGATGGGTGCGGATCCCGCTTCGTGGCGGACCAAGATCCCGAAGCTGGATGGCACCGAGCAGCCCGGGCCGCCGCCGCCCGTTGCACCGACGCGCTGAGTGACGCGCGTGAACCATGAATGAACAGGGCCCGCGCATCGCTGCGCGGGCCCTTGTGTTTAATCGCGTCTCGTGCCGTCACTTCGCGCTGGCGAAGCGTGCGTTCACCTCGTTCCAGTTCACCACGTCCCACCAGCTCTTCAGGTAGTCGGCGCGGCGGTTCTGGTACTTCAGGTAGTAGGCGTGTTCCCACACGTCCACGCCCAGCAGCGGCGTGCCAAGCGTGTCGACCAGGCCCTTCATCAGCGGATTGTCCTGGTTCGGCGTGCTCACGATCTCGAGCGAGCCATCGGGCTTCTTGATGAGCCACGACCAGCCGCTGCCGAAGCGCTTCATGCCCGCGTCGGCGAGCTTGGCCTTGAAGTCATCCATGCTGCCGAAGGCCTTGTTGATGGCCGCGGTCAGTTCCGCGCTGGGCGCGCCACCCTGACCCTTGGGGGCCATCAGCACCCAGAACAGCGAGTGGTTGTAGTGACCGCCGCCGTTGTTGCGCACGGCGCCCTTGATGGCGTCGGGCAGCGTGGCCACGCCGGCGCACAACTCCTCGATGCTCTTGCCCTGCAGATCGGCGTGACCTTCCAGCGCCTTGTTCAGGTTGTCCACGTAGGCCTGATGGTGCTTGGTGCGGTGGATGTTCATGGTGAGCGCGTCGATCGACGGCTCGAGGGCGTTCTCGGGGTAGGGCAGTGCGGGCAGGGTGAAGGGCATGTGTTGCTCCTGGTTGGTCTGGCTGGAAGCCTGGGCGATGGCGCGAACCGTGCCGCCGCCCAGCGCCGCGATGGCGCCGATGCCGGCAAGCGATCCCTTCAGGAAGTCCCGACGAGGGCTGCGTGGTTCGTGCATGGGGTGAGACGATAGGGCCGGGCGCGCGGCCGTGCCACCCGTGGCCAAACCTGCGGCGGTGCGTAGGCTTGTGCGCATGAGCGAAGTGGATCGAACGCTGGATGCGGCAGCCAATCGCGCGGGCGAAGGCCTTCGCACGCTGGAAGATGCGTTGCGCTTCGCGCTGGATCGCGGCGATCTGCTGGCGCGCGCGAAGTCGCTGCGCCACGCGCTGCGCACCGCGATGGAG
>RFQW01000344.1 GCA_009924765.1 Planctomycetota bacterium
TCCAGGCCGTGCACGCAGGCAGTCGCGTGCGCGTGATTCCCATCACCTACGTCAACAGCACCGCGGCGGTGAAGGCATTCGTGGGTGAGCGCGGCGGCGCCTGCTGCACCAGCGGCAACGCGCGCGAGGTGTTCGAGTGGGCCATGCAGGGTGGCGACACGCCGCTGGCCAAGGGTGAGCGCGTGCAGATGCTGTTCATGCCTGATCAGCATCTTGGTCGCAACACCGCGCGTCTTCGCGGCTTGAAGAGCGAACTGGATGCCGAGCGCGGTCAGGGCACCGCCGACATGGCGGTGTGGAACCCGAAGAAGCCGCGTGGCGGCCTGAGCGAACAGGTGATCCGTGATGCCACCGTGCTGCTGTGGGCGGGTCATTGCAGCGTGCACAAGCTGTTCCGCCCCGAGCATGTGGCGCAGGCGCGGGATCAGGACCCCGGCACCACCGTGATCGTGCATCCTGAGTGCTGGCCGACGAGGTGGGCAGCACCGAGTTCATCATCGAGCGGCTGCAGCAGGCCAAGCCCGGCAGCAGCTGGACCATCGGCACCGAGGTGCATCTGGTGGAGCGCGTGTGCCGCGAGGCCGAGGCACGCGGCGTGCGCGCGCGCATTCTCAGCGACTGCCAGTGCCTGTGCACCACCATGGTGCGCATCGGGCAGCCGCACCTGCTGTGGGTGCTGGACAACCTTGCCGAAGGACGCGTGGTGAACCGCATCCAGGTGCATCCCGAGGCGGCGCGACTGGCGCGGCGCAGCCTTGATCGCATGCTCGCGCTTCGCCCGCCCGCCCCCGCGGCGGCAGTGGTGGACTGAAATGGAAACGAACAACATGAAGCCTGCAAGCAAGTGGAAGTGGCTGTTGATTGGCGTCGGCGCATTGGTGCTGGTGCTCGCCTCGCTGGTGGCGCTCGCGCCCATGCTGGTGTCCAGCCTCGGCAAGGGCTTCGTGGAAGGCCAGATCGGCAGCGCGGTGAACGGCACCGCCACCATCCAGTCGCTGTCGCTCAGCTGGTTCGGCGAGCAGCGCATCACCGGTCTGGCGATTCAGGACGCGCAGAAGACCGCCGATGTGCGTCTGGACGCGGGTTGCGGCAACGGACTGTTCGATCTTGCCACCGGCAGCATCGGCGAACTGCGCGTGCAGGTGGCCGGTTCGGTGAAGGCGCAGATGCTGCCCGATGGGCGCACCAGCCTGGAAAACCTGATGCCGCCGAAGTCCGCGGCGTCGAAGCCGGCCGCGCCAGCGAAGTCGAGCGGTGGCCTCGATCTTCCCTTCGGCATCGCGCTCAACATCGGCGGCTTCGACTTCACGCTCACCGACGCGCAGGGCACGGCGTTCGCGCTGCGTGGGCTGAAGGGTTCCGCAAGCATCGGTCGCGGCAAGCCGCTGGCGATCGATCTGGCGGCCAGCACGCAGGTGCGTGATCGCGAAGGCAAGCTGGCGATCAAGGGTTCGCTCGATCGGTTCATCGGCAAGGATGGTGGGCTCGATCTTGCCGCGCTCACCGGCGAGATGGACGCGAACGTGTCGGGCGCGTTGATCGGCGTGATGGGCTTCAGCGCCGAGATGCAGTCCGCCTCGCTGCGCGTGCAGGCGCCTGCGGGTCAGCCGATCGGCATCGCGGTGAACGCCGCCATGACGGTCGAGGGCAGTCCCTCGCAGCTGCAGGTGCAGGCGCAGGCGAAGCGACCCGCCGCGGGCGTGACGCCGGCGATGTGGGCGGCGGATCCGCGCACGTGGAATGGTTCGGTGAACGCGCAGGGCTTGCCCACGGCGCCGCTGCAGCGCTTCGTGGCGAGCACGCCGCTGGTGCTCACGCGCGACCTCGGTCCCACCGTGTCGCTCGCGTTGCAGACGGGCACCGATGCCAGCATGCACCTGTCGATCGACACGCAGCAGGTGAAGGTGGCCGCCGATGCGGTGATCGATCTCGCTTCGGGCGCGATGGAGGGCAAGGGCATCACGCTGCAGGCCACGCTTGATCCCGGATTGATGGCGTCGTTCAACACGTCGGTGGATGGTCCGGTGCTGCTGTCGGCCACGGTGAACACGCTGCGCACGCCCGGCATCGCGGCGGGTGGCGCATTCGATGTGTCGGCCATTCGACTCGATGGCAACGCCACCCTGCAGCCGATGAGCGTGCTGGGTCTTGGGCCGCAGATGGTGGCTGTGGGAATGACCACGCTCTCGTTCAGCGCCGCGCCGGTCGGCACGCAGACGGACATCTCGCTGAAGACCTCGCTGCAGCAGGCACCGATCGAATCGATGGTGCGCGTGACGGGCCTGGGTCCGAAGCTGGCCATCGAGACGGCACAGGTGCAGGCCACCTTCGCGGCCGGTCCACTCGATGTGGGCACCGTGCCCGGTCTGCCCGCCTCGGCGCGTGAATGGATCGCGCGCGTGCAGCCGGGTGCCACCACGATTCGTGCCAGCATGGCGGGTGGCGTGCAGAAGGGCAGTGCGCAGGCGCAGCTCGACATGGCGCTCGGTTCGATTCCACTTCAGGGCTCGTGGGATGTGGACACCATCAGCCTGCAGCAGGTGCAGAGCACGCTGGCGCTGCAGCCCGCACTGGTGGCATCGCTCTCGCAGAACGCGTTGCAGTTGTCCGCGCCCGCGTCGGTGCAGCTCACGGCGGGG
>RFQW01000345.1 GCA_009924765.1 Planctomycetota bacterium
TGGTGGGGCCGACGAAGCCTTCGGTGCCGAACACCTCTTCCGAATACAGCGCGCCGTCGGGGCGGCGGAACTGGATGTGGCGCTTGGGTGGAAGGTTGCCGAGCTTGGTGTAGTAGGGCATCTGGGGGGGCCTCGAGGCGGCAAGTGTACGGCGCAGGCACGGTCAGTACACGCGGGGAGCGGTGAATGCCGATACTGCGCTTCATGGAAACCGCCAGCCCCCAATCCGCACCGCAGGTGCTGGCCACATTCACGGACTGGATGGTGGTGAACAAGCCCGCTGGCTGGCATTCCGTGCAGCAGGAGGGCTCCGAGGGTTTAAGTGTGGAAGCGTGGCTGCGCGCCAACGAGCCGCGTGCCGCCGCGCTGGAGGAGGCGGGCCTGTGCCACCGACTGGATCTGTGGACCAGCGGTTGTCTGGCCGTGGCCCTGACCCCCGAAGCCCATGAACGCCTGCGACACGCCTTCTCGCAGGCCGGTTCAGGTGTTCGCAAGATCTATCTGGCGCTCGCCGGCAAGGGCCTGTCGAATGACGGTCGCTTCCGGCTGCACTTCGAGAGCCGTTACAAGCGCTCCGCCAAGGTGAGCGTGGGTGAATCGGGCAGTGCGTGGAGCGCTGGCCGGTGCATCTGGCATGTGCAGCGACGCGGCCCGGGCGCCCACGACCTGGTGCAGGTGGAGTTGATCGGCCCAGGGCGCCGCCATCAGATTCGTGCGGGGCTGGCGCACCTTGGACATGCACTTGCGAGTGATGCGCTGTATGGCGGCGCGACGCTGCCCGAACTTGGTGGGCCTGCCTTGCATGCATGGAAGCTGTGCATCGATGACATCGAGGTGGTGGCGCCGCCACCCCCGGCCTTCTCGTAAAGTGATCAGGACATGCGTATCGCCATCCTGAGCAACCATCAGAGCGGCAAGGGCCGTGCGGCGCGTCTGGCGCGCACGATGCAGCTGGCATTGCATGAGGCTGGTCACGCCTGCTGGCAGGCGGAAACGTCGGCTGACGAGCGCGACCCGCGGGTTGTGGAGGTGATTCGCGACGCGGAGCTGGTGGTGGTGTGCGGTGGCGACGGGTCGCTTCGCACCACCGTGCGTGCGGCTCGCGCGGCTGGGGCCATGCTGTGGCACGCGCCTGCGGGCACGGAGAACCTGTTTGCCAGGCATTTCGGCATGGGTCGTGCCGCGTCGCTGGTGCGCGCACTGCAGAAGCCACGCGAGCGTTCGGTCGATGTGTGGAGCGCTGACGGCCACGCCTTTCTGGTGATGGCAAGCGTTGGGCTTGATGCGGACATCGTGCACGAAGTGGCGCACCATCGCGTCGGTCCGCAGGGACGCCGGCAGTGGATCTGGCCGATTCTTCGGCGATCGTTGCAGTGGGCCGCACCCGTGTGCACCGTGATGCCGGATGATGGTTCGCCGGAGTGGTCCTGCAAGGGAACCCTGATCGCCGCCAACCTGCCGGCCTACGCCACGCGCATGAACCCGGTGGTGGTGGCGGACGGCAGCGACGGTCAACTGGACGCTCTCGCGATGCGGTGCGATGGTGCGCTTGGACTGGTGCCGTGGGCACTGCGCGGCTGGCTTGGCTGGACCGCTTCCGACTGCACGGCGCTGCCTGAGGGAGGCTGCCGCATCGGCACCGATCGGGCTTGCGTGTGGCAGGTGGATGGATGCCCGTTGCCCGGTGGCGCGCGCAGCCACGTGCTGCTGCAGCGTGATGAGGCGCAGGTTCGAGTGCTGATGCCTGCTTGACCACCAGATCCGCCTCGCGGCTAACCTGCCACCATGTCTTCCATGCTTCGCTTGCTCATCGCGATGGGTCTGTTCGCATCACTGGCCGCTTGTGCCGGCAGCAACATCGTGCCGCGCACGGACTTCATCCCGGCAAGCGTGGTGCTGACGCCGTCGGCGTCGGACAAGTCGCGCCAGACATTCCGGGCCGATGATCTGGACATGTCCAAGTACGCCAGCGTGAACGTGCTGAAGGTGGACATGCGCGTGAAGCTGAACGATCTCAAGCGCGCCGATTCGCTGCCGGCCGAATTGCGCTCCAATCTGCAGCAGTTCATCGGCGGGGTGCGCAGCGAGAGTGATTCCGACACCACGCTGGTGGTGCATGCCGCCATCACGGGCGCGCGACCGGACAATCCGCTGAGCGACATGGGCACCAACCAGTCGTCGCGCGGCGGCGGCGGGTACACGGCCGTGGAGATCTATGCCACCCAGGGAGCCAGTGGTCCGGTGGTGGCGGCAATGACGCGCACCATCTACAGCCACAAGCTGACGCTGGGCACCAACGCGGCCTGGGCACGCACCGAGAAGGCGCTGCAGATGGCGGCCGATGAGTTCGCCAAGCTGCTGAAGCCGGGCATGAAGTTCATCGAGGACAACTGAGCGTGGCCGGGCCCGACGCGGCGTTCTGGCAGCGGCGATTCGAATCGGGTGACACGCCGTGGGATCGCGGTGGTCCGGGGCCGCAGTTGCTGGCGTGGCTTGATGCCGGCGCACTGAAGCCCTGCAGCGTTGCGGTGCCAGGTTGCGGCAGCGGATGGGATGTCGCTGAACTGGCGCGACGTGGATTCGATGTGCAGGGCATCGATCTGGTGCCTGCGGCCTGCGCGCGCGCGATGGCGGCG
>RFQW01000346.1 GCA_009924765.1 Planctomycetota bacterium
GTGCGCTGGGACGACACCGGCAAGTCCAGCCAGACCATCTTCCGCGTGCGCGAGCGCTACGAGGGCTTCGCGCTGGTTGAACTGGAACTGCTCACGGGCCGCACGCACCAGATCCGCGTGCACATGAGCCATCTCGGATGGCCGCTCGCCGGCGACGACCTGTACTGCGGCAAGCATCTTTCCGCAGGGGATCTCGGCCTTCCGGGCCAGGCCGATCGCGTGGTGATCGATCGCCAGGCGCTGCACGCCTCGCTGCTTTCGTTCGAGCATCCGATGGATCCGCGGCCGCTCACCTTCACCGCCCCGCTGCCCGACGACCTGCGCGAACTCATCGGCGCCCTGCGCGCGCGCGGCTATCAGGCGGTGGATGCACCCGGCAGCACGCTTGATCTGGCCGCGCTTGGCATTCCGCGCAGCTGATCGCGCTTCACAGCGTCACGTCCAGCATCACCGCCGCATCGAGCCGTTCCAGATATTCGTCGGCGGTGATCTCGATCGCGCCCAGCGACAGCACATGGTCGTTCGCGTACTGGCTGTCGAGCAGCGTGAAACCGCGCTCGCGCATGCGTCCAACCAGCCACGACAGGCACGCCTTGCTGGCGTTGCTGCCGCCCAGCGCCGGCCGCACGAACATGCTCTCGCCGAAGAAGGCGCCGCCAAGCGACACGCCGTACAGCCCGCCCACCAGCACATCGCCGCGCCACGCCTCCACGCTGTGCGCGTGACCCAATGCATGCAGTCGCACGTACGCCTGCACCATCGACTCGCTGATCCATGTGCTGTCCTCGCCGTCACGATCCGCCGCGCAGGCACGCATCACCTGCTCGAACGCGGTGTCGCACTTCACCACCAGATCGCCGCCACGCAGGGCTCGCACCGCCGACTTCGGCAGCGCGAACGACTCCAGTGGAATCACGCAGCGCGGATCGCAGGTGTACAGCCGCACCTCGCCCGTCTGCGCATCCGCCATGGGAAAGGCGCCGTTGGCATAGGCCTGCAGCAGCGATTCAGGCGACAGGTCGGTGGCATCGGGCCGCGGCATGGAATGGGCATTCTGCACGGTTTTCCCGAGGCTGTTGAACCGCCCCCCGGGTTCCGTTACCATCTGCCCCCTCGGGCCGTCGGTGACGCCCTTCCAGCAGGGAAGGTCGGCTCCGCACGGGGCATGGCGTCGCGGCTGACGCATGCTCCGGCCTCGAATCACAGCCGCGGCCCAGGGATGGTCCCTGACCGCGACAACCGGCTTGCTCCGTGCACGCCGCCGTTCCGCAGGTCTCGACGAACCCCCTGGAGTCGCTCCCCGCAACGCACACAACCCCGCGAATTTCGCTCCGCGCAGGCTCCGATCCACGCACTCACATTTGGCCCGTGGTGTAACGGTAGCACAGGTGGTTTTGGTCCATCTAGTCCTTGTTCGAATCAAGGCGGGCCAGTTTCACGGAACCTGACGCGGTTCTTCGCAGGGGCGACCCAAAGCCCCATGACACACGCCACCACACAACCCACGCTTTCCTCCATCGTGCTCGCCGCCGGCAAGGGCACGCGCATGAAGAGTGACCTGCCCAAGGTGATGCACCCCGCCGCCAACAAGCCCATGGTGAAGTGGGTGGTGAAGGCCTCGCGCGATGCGGGCGCGAAGGATGTGGTGCTGGTGGTTGGCCACATGGCCGAACTGGTGAGCGAGGCGTTCCGCAGCGACACGCCCGCCTGCCACTTCGTCACGCAGAACCCGCAGCTTGGCACGGGCCACGCGGTGGATCAGGCGCGACCGCTGTTCGCCGCCGGCACGTTGGGCGAGCACTGCTTCGTGCTGTGCGGCGACGGACCGCTGATCCGACCCGAAACCCTGCGAAAGCTGCTGGATCGTCACCTCACCGCGGGTGCTTCCGCCAGCCTGGCCACCAGTGTGGTGGCCGATGCCACCGGCTACGGACGCATCGAGCGCGACGCGCAGGGCCGCTTCCGCCGCATCGTGGAGCAGAAGGACGCCACCGACGCGCAGCGCGCCATCCGCGAGATCAATCCCAGCTACTACCTCTTCCGCACGCGCGACCTGTTCGACGCGCTCACCCGCGTCACCAACCAGAACGCCAGCGGCGAGTACTACATCACCGACGTGTTCGAGCTGCTGCTGAAGGATGGCAAGCGCGTGGAGGTGGTCGACGCGGTGCCCCCCGAGGATGTGCTCAGCGTGAACACGCCCGAGCAGCTTGCCGAAGTGGACGCGATCCTGCGCCGCCGCCTCGACACCGCCCACCCCGCACGGAGCCACGCATGAGCGCCACCGACCAGGACCACCTGAAGATCTTCGCCGGCACCACGGGCCAGGCACTCGCCACGGCGATGTGTCGCCACCTCGACCTGCCACTGGGTCAGGCCGAGACGAAGGCCTTCCCCGACGGCGAGCTGCTGGTGAAGCTCGACGAGGACGTGCGCGGCCGCGACTGCTACGTGGTGCTCAGCACCTGCGCGCCGGTGAACGACAGCCTGATCGAGCTGCTGGTGTTCATCGACTGCCTGCGCCGCGCCAGCGCCAAGCGCATCACCGCCGTCATCCCCTACTTCGGCTACGCCCGCCAGGACCGCAAGGACGCCGGCCGCGTGCCCATCACCGCCAAGCTGGTGGCCAACCTCA
>RFQW01000347.1 GCA_009924765.1 Planctomycetota bacterium
CGGGAAGCGCTGCGCCAGACGCACCCAGTCCAGCGTGGGATTCACCGTGGGCAGCACGCCGTTGCTTCCCTGATTGGGGTCGTACAGCGCCCAGCCCACACCCTGCACCGTGCCATGGAAGCGCGCCAGCGGGTAGGCCATCAGATACACCTCGACCTCCATGCCCGGCTCGATGCCGCGCAGGTCGGTCTCCTGATAGTTGGCAAGCAGATACCAGTTGCTGGTGTCCACCAGCGCGAACACCTGCTGGCCAATCTGCGCGAACTGGCCCACCGAGATGTTGAAGTTGGTCACGTAGCCGTCCACGGGTGAGCGCACCTCGCAATAGCCCACGTTCAGCTGGTTCTCCACCACGGTGGCCTGCGCCTTCGCGCGGCGCACGTTGACGTCGCCCAACTGCCCGAGGTTTGCGCGCGCCTGCGCGGCGGCAGCCTTGGCCTGCGCCACGGCGGCTTCGGATGCCTTCACGTTGCGCTTGGCTGCGTCGATCTGGTCGGGCGTGACGAACTGCTTGGGCAGCAGCGGTTCCACGCGCGCCAGGTACTGCACGTTGTACTTGGCCACGGCTTCGGCGGCCACCACATCGGCGTCGCGCTGGCGGATCGCATCTTCAAGCGCCTGGATCTCCAGATCCACGTAGCCCAGGTTGGCCACGGCCAGATCGAGGG
This sequence comes from Planctomycetota bacterium, assembly GCA_009924765.1. Classification (GTDB taxonomy): domain Bacteria; phylum Planctomycetota; class Phycisphaerae; order Phycisphaerales; family SM1A02; genus SYAC01. The sequence continues at coordinate 669 of RFQW01000347.1, forward strand.
CGGCCTGATACGGGCGCACGTCGATCTTGAACAGCAGGTCGCCGATCTTCACCTTCTGGTTGTCCACCACGGCGAGCTCGGTGATGTAGCCCGACACGTTGGCGGCGATGCCCACGATATTGGCGCGCAGGTACGCGTCGTCGGTGCGCGGTCGGATGTCGAGTTCCCACCAGGTGAGGAACGACAGCACGAAGGCCGACACGATCATGGTGATGCCGAAGATGCGGCCGGCGATGCGCTTGCTGCGCGGTGGCGGAGGTGGCGCGGGTTTCGCGGGTGGCCTGACGGGAGGCGGCGTGACCGGTGGTGCCGCGGTGGCCGTCGCGGGCGCTTCGTGCTGCTCGTGGCTCATCGGTGGAAGAACCCGAGCCACAGGCCCAGTGTGCAGGTGAGATACACGCAGAAGTACACGAACACCTTCGGGCCCACGAACGGCTCCAGGCCGAGTCGATACACGACCCAGCGCACGAAGCCGAGCAGGAACCCGCCACCCACCATGCACAGCAGCCATGCGGGGAAGAAGGCGCCGTCCACCGAGAAGATGGGATCGCAGCCGGCGAGCAGCAGCAGTGGCACCAGGCCCGCCGCGCGTGCGCAACGTGCTTCGAGCTTCTGATGGCGGCCTGTCGTGGACACTCGTCGGAGTCTACTGCGGGGCGAGGATCACACCGCACCGACATGGGGCATCGAGCCGATCGCCCCGGCGCGCCGAATGATGCAGGTATCTTGACGGCGCGCGGACCGCATGGTCGGTCCGCGTGTGCGTCGGGCGAACAACGGGCGAAGCGAGACCACCCTCCATGCTGCGATTCCTCCAGTCGGCGATCGTTCTGGTTTCGTTGGGGCTTCTTGCTCCGCAGCGCCCCGGCTCGGATGCGCCGGTCGATGCGCGGTGGACCGTCGAACGCGTGAACGCCTGGTACGGCGCGCAGCCCTGGTTGGTCGGTTGCAACTTCATTCCCAGCACCGCGGTCAATCAGCTGGAGATGTGGCAGGCCGACACGTTCGATCCCGCCACCATCGACCGCGAGCTGCAGTGGGCGTCGGGGCTGGGCATGAACGCCGTGCGGGTGTTTCTGCACGATCTGGCGTGGGAGGCGGATGCGGAAGGTTTCAAGAAGCGCATCGAGACGTTCCTGGGCATCGCCCAGAAGCGCGGGATACGCACGATGTTCGTGCTGTTCGATGACTGCTGGAACGAGACGCCGAAGATCGGCAGGCAGCCGGATCCGATTCCCGGGGTGCACAATTCGGGCTGGCTGCAGAGCCCGGGCAAGTCGTGCGTGAACGCGCCCGAATCGTGGCCGCGATTGCAGCGTTACGTGCAGGACATCGTGGGCACGTTCGCGCGCGACAGGCGAATCTTGGCATGGGACGTGTACAACGAGCCGGGCAACAGCGGCCAGGACGATCGTTCGCTGCCGCTGCTGAAAAAGGTGTTCGAGTGGGCGCGCGCCGCCAAGCCGGATCAGCCGCTCACGGCGGGGATCTGGAGCGGCCGCCCTGCGCTGAACGAGTTCCAGCTTGCCCAGTCGGACTTCGTGAGTTTCCACAACTATGACGGGCCGGACGCGCTCCGCTCGCAGATCGAGGCGCTGCAGAAGCACGGTCGACCGGTGGTGTGCACCGAGTGGCTGCGTCGAGGCAACAGCGAGGTGGCGGCGTGTCTGCCCGTGTTCAAGCAGACGCATGTGGGATGCTTCAACTGGGGACTCGTCGCGGGGAAGACGCAGACCATCTATCCGTGGGGTGCCGCGAAGGATTCGCCGGAGCCGAAGCGCTGGTTCCACGACCTGCTGCGCAAGGACGGAACGCCGTTCGATGCCGCCGAAGTGACCAGCTTCCGTGAACTGACGCGTGTGCAGTGAGCGCGGCTGCTTGTCGCAGCGTCAGGCCTTCCGCAGCTGATCGCTCAACTTCCGCAGCAGGTCGAACGCCTGCATCGGCGT
>RFQW01000348.1 GCA_009924765.1 Planctomycetota bacterium
CCAAGCAGCACCGCAGCGCCGTACACCCCCTTCGGCGGCTTCACCTCCGCGGCTGGCTGCGGCGCGTCCGTCACGGCATCAGGCCGGAACGGGCACGCGCGCGTCCATGTGCCGCAGGATTTCGGTGGCGAACTCGCTGCACTTCACCTTCTTGGCGCCTTCCATCAGGCGATGGAAGTCGTAGGTGACGGTCTTGGCGCTGATGGCGCCATCCATGCCCGCGATGATCAGGTCGGCCGCCTCGTTCCAGCCCATGTAGCGCAGCATCATCTCGCCGCTCAGGATCACGCTGCCGGGATTCACCTGATCCAGGTTGGCGTACTTGGGCGCGGTGCCGTGCGTGGCCTCGAAGATGGCGTGACCGGTGTCGTAGTTGATGTTGGCGCCCGGCGCGATGCCGATGCCGCCCACCTGCGCGGCCAGCGCGTCGCTGAGGTAGTCGCCGTTCAGGTTCATGGTGGCGATCACGTCGAAGTCCTTGGCGCGCGTCATCACCTGCTGCAGCGTGATGTCGGCGATGGAGTCCTTGACCAGCAGCTTGCCCTTCCACTTGCCCTCGCCGTGGCTGGGCCACAGCTTCAGCGCGGTCTCCACCTCGGCCACGATCTTCTTCTGCTGCTCGGGCGTCATCATGTCGAAGCCCGGGTCGATCATGCGCGCGTTGGCCTCGGCGGTGAGGTCCTTGTTGGCCTCCTTGTTGCCGAGGATCCAGGTCTCGCGCTCGCTCACGGTGTCGAAGGCGCTTGCGGCCAGGGCGTAGCCCCAGTCCTTGAACGCGCCTTCGGTGAACTTCATGATGTTGCCCTTGTGCACCAGGGTCAGGCTCTTGCGGCCTTCACGCAGCGCGTAGGCGATGGCTGCACGAATCAGGCGCTCGCTGCCTTCCTTCGACACGGGCTTGAAGCCGATGCCGCTGGTGTTGGGGAAGCGGATCTTGCTGAACTCCTTGGGGAAAGCCTCCTTGAAGAGGTCGAGGAACTTCTTCACCTCGGGCGAGCCTTCCTTGAACTCGATGCCGGCGTAGATGTCCTCGCAGTTCTCGCGGAAGATCACCATGTTGCAGTCGCCGGGCTTCTTCACCGGGCTGGGCACGCCGGTGAACCAGCGCACGGGACGCAGGCACACGTACAGATCCAGGATCTGGCGCAGCGCCACGTTGAGCGAGCGGATGCCGCCGCCCACGGGCGTGGTGAGCGGGCCCTTGATGCCCACCAGCATGTCGCGGAACGCCTGCAGCGTTTCCTCGGGCAGCCAGTTGCCGGTCTTGTTGAAGGCCTTCTCGCCCGCCAGCACCTCGTGCCAGTGGATGCGACGCTTGCCGCCGTAGGCCTTCTCCACCGCGCCGTCGAACACACGCACGCTGGCCTTCCAGATGTCGGGGCCGGTGCCGTCGCCTTCGATGAACGGAATGATGGGCTCATCGGGAACCTGAAGACCGGACTTGGACATCGTGATGCGGGTGGCAGCCATGCGAATTTCTCCTTCAAAAGGGGTGAAATGGCGAGTGTAACCCGCGCGGCGGGTGACGCGAACCGGGTGCGGCGGGTGTGATCAGGCCTGCGAAGGCGGCACCGGCTTGACCGGACGCTTGCGCGGCTGCTGGTCAGGCTCGGGGGGCGTTTCGTAGGGCGGCGGATACGCGGGATCGGCGGGCTTGGGCGCGACGGCGGGTGGCGCGGGTGTGGGTTCCGGCTTGGGCTCGGGCTTGGGCTCTGGTGCTGGTTCAGGCTTCGGTTCGGGCGCGGGTTCCGGCGTGGGCTCGGGTGCAGGCTCCGCAGCGGGTGCGGGTTCCGGTGTTGGTTCGGGCGCAGGCTCCGCAGCGGGTGCGGGTTCCGGTGTTGGCTCGGGCGCAGGCTCCGCAGCAGGTGCGGGTTCCGGCATCGGCTCGGCTCGGGCGCGGGCTCCGCAGCGGGCTGCGCCGACGGCGCATCCACCACAGGCGCGGTCTGCGCACGCGCAGCTGGTTCACGCACGGCGGTGCTTCGCGTGACGGCGGTGCCCGTGGCAACGCTTGCCGGCAACGGAATCTCGCCAGGCACACCGGGCTCGCTGCCCGCGGGCTTCACCGGTGCACCACGCACCTGCTCCGCCAGCACGTTCGGCACTTCCGGCGACGGCGGAAACTTGGGCTTCGGCGTCTGCTTGGCGTTCTGCAGCGGCATGCCCGAGAGTCGACGCTCGACCTCGTTCAGGAACTGCTGCCCCTGCTCCCAGAAATGCGCGGGCACGCATGGCGTGCTGGTGGTGAAGGTGAGCACCGGCGGCTCGGTCGACTGCACCACGGCGGTGAACTTCCAGCGCTCTTCCTCGCGGCGCGTCTTCTGCCCCACCACCACCAGATCGCGGCGAATGTCGCGTCGGATCTCCACGGTGCCGCCGGCGTCGTCGCGCCACACGTCGTTGTCCACCACGAACCAGTCGGGGTAGCGCGGATCCTGCGAGGTTTCCACCATCGCCTTCCACACCTGATCGCGCGAGTAGCCGGGGAACGCGCGCTCGGCGGTGCCACAGCCACCGAGCAACGCCATCAGGCCGGCGAAGGCGGACCACACAACGATGCGAAGGGATTCACGCGACACTGGTATGCACCTTCTGCACATCATCGTGCTCTTC
>RFQW01000349.1 GCA_009924765.1 Planctomycetota bacterium
GGGTCGGTGCCGTCGCGTTCCGACACGCCCACGTGCGCGGCGCAGACGCCTTCCCACATCCAGCGGTTGCCCGGCGGATTCAGGCGGTATTCGTAGATGTCCACGATGACCAGGCGGTCCACGTCCAGTTCCTCGGCCACCTGCGCCAGCGGCATGCTGCCCCAGCTTGGGCGCTGATAGGTGAAGTTCATCACCACGCGCGGATCGAGCACCGTGATGCCCGGCACGTTCTCGTGCAGTCGCTGCGACAGGTTGAGCGCGATGTTGGGAATGGCCGAGGGATGCTCGTACAGCGTTCCCATGTCCGCCTTCACCATCACCGCCACGCGCTTGTTGTCCAGGCCGGCGTACTTGGCCAGCACCTCGATCTTCTTCTCGCGCTCGATGTTCTGGCCCACGGCGCTCACCAGCGCCGGCATCTGACAGCCGACCAGCATCGACACGGCGAGCATGAGCACGGCGCGCATCATGCGAACAACCCCTTCATGACGGCCAACTTCCATCCCCAGCCCGCCAGGATCACCACGCACGCCACGATGGCCAGGCGGCCCGTGGCAAGCGGCTGCAGAAGTCGATGCACCGAGCGGCCACTGATGGCCACCCACGCCGCCACCACCACACCAAGCGCGGCGGCGCACACCAGCACAAAGCCTGCGGGCTGCGCGTACAGGGCCGCCAGCAACCGGCCTCGCACCGCCAGCGCAAACGAGGTGGTCATGCCACAGGAGAAGCAGGGAACACCGAACGCCATCGGCCAACCGCAGGCCGGAAGCCCCAACTGCCGGTGCGTGTCCATGCCGGTGGCGGATGGCACCAGTGTGCAGGCCACCACCAGCGGTGCGGCACAGGCCAGCGCGATCACGGCGGCGATCCCGCGCGAGGTCCAGGTGGTGTTCACGGCAGTGCGCATGTGGGGCCGCAAGTCTACCCCTGCACCGGGCGAAGCACGCGGGGGCCCGCCGCCCCCCATGCCTGCGCGCGGCGTGGCCAAATTGCGGCACAATGCCCTCAGATGACCCCCACGCGCATGTGCATCGACGGACACCTCGACCTTGCCTACCTCGCCATGCAGGGCGTGGACATGGAATCGCCGTCGCCAGACCGCGATCGCTTCGGCGTGAACCTGCCTGCGCTGAAGGCTGGCGGTGTGGGGCTGTGCCTGGCCACCATCTTCACCGAACGCGGAGCCGATGCCCCGTGGGGTTACCCCGCCGACGACGATGGCAGCGCAGCCGCACGCGCCGGTCGGTTGCAGTTGCGCGTGTATCAGGGCATGGAGGCGCGCGGCGCCATCCGCATCGTGCGCCGCAAGGCTGACCTGCATGCCGTGGGTGACGGCGGCCCCATGCATGTGGTGCTGCTGATGGAGTGCGCCGATCCGATCGAATCGCCCGATCATGCGCGCTGGTGGTTCGATCAGGGTCTGCGTGTGGTGGGCATGGCGTGGGCGTACGGCTCGCGCTACTGCGGCGGCAACGCGCAGGACGGACCCCTGACGCCGCAGGGCCGCGCGCTGGTGCAGGCATTCGACGCGCTGGGTGTGTTGCACGATGCAAGCCACCTGAGCCGGCAGAGCTTCGACGACCTGATGCACACCACCGATCGCTGTGTGGTGGCCACCCACTCGAACTGCGCCGCCATCACGGCCGACGTGCCGCGGCACCTCACGAACGCGCAGATTGGCGCCATCGCTGCACGCGGCGGCCTGTGCGGCCTGAACCTGTTCGGCAAGTTCCTGGCGAAGGATCGACCCGCCACGCTGCTGGATGCTGTGAACCATGTGATGCATGTGCGCACGCTGGCCGGCTCGCAAGCCATCGCGCTCGGCAGCGACTTCGACGGCGGCTTCACGCCACTTGACTGCCCCGCCGGTGCGCAGCGGCCAGAAGAGCTGCCCGTGCTTGAAGCGGCACTTGCGAAGGCGGGGCTGACCGCCGCCGATCTGCAGGGCTTTCAGCACGGCAACTGGCTGCGCGTGCTGCAAGCGGCGCTGCCCGACTGAACCACGCGAACACATCGCGCAGGCTGGGGGCGCAATCGCTGAAGATGCGTTGGGTAGATCGAAGCCGCGCTCAACCGCTCAAGGCTGCATCGACCGCTCGTCATTGAGCGGCACATGCAGCCAGCCGGCCGGGGCGCGAACCAGCAGGTCCAGACGCACGCCCGTGTGATGCCACTCCACCGCGCGCGTGGCGTCGGTGAAGGCCAGGCGCTCGACCAACGGCAGCGGATCGGCGGCCAGACCCGGGAAGCCGGCGCGCAGGATGGCGGCGTGGCGCTGTGCCCATGCGCGCGCCGGACGAAGTGATGCGGCGTTCTCGATCCAGGCCAGCAGGTGCAGGCGCCCCGCTTCGTCGGTCGCGAACTCCACGCTTGGATGGCCGGGGCAACGGATCGCCACGGGCCACAACCCTGGCACGCTGGCCGCGATCGACTCGGGCACGCCCGCTACCACCATGGGCGCCGCGATCGCGGGCGCAGGCACCGAGGCGGCGACGGAAGGCGTCGCCTCGGCAAAGTTTGGAATTTCGGATGCGGGCTGCACCACGCGGGCCGGAGTCGGCGCACGCACGGGTGCTGGCTGCGGCGCTCCGGGTGCGGCACCGCGCGCCC
>RFQW01000350.1 GCA_009924765.1 Planctomycetota bacterium
GCTGGCCGAGGTGGAAGCGGCGTGCGATGCGCTGGTGGTGCTTGATCGCGGTCGCGTGGTGGCCACCGGCACGCCCGCCGAAGTGCGCCGGCAGCTTGGTGTGAGTGCGCGCCTTGAAATGGAAGTGAACGATGCCGCGCGCGCCGAGGCGGCGCTGCAGGAATGTGGCCTTTCGCTTGCGCGTCGAACGCCGTGCGCTGATGCGCCGTGGGTGGACATCGTGGCCGAGGGCGTGGTCACCCCCGAGGTGCGCGGCCGCGTGGCGCAGGCGTTGGCACGTGATGGCGTGGCGGTGCGTCGGCTGGACATGGAGCACGGACCGCTTGAAGAGGCGTTCCGCAAGCTTGCGGAGGAGACGCCATGAGCGCGTTCCATGCCACCGCGCGGCGCGAGGCGCTGCAGGCCGTTGTGGGCGGTCGCGCGTGGTCGTTGGCCATCGCCACGGCGGTGCTGACGGGCCTGCCGCTGGCTGCGAATGCCGCTGCGCGCACCGGCGTGACCGACTTTGTGCCCGCCTTCTCCATTGGCACGTGGTGCGTGCTGGTGGCGGCAGCGCTGCTTGGCGCTGCAAGCGTGTCGAGCGAGCGACGCAACGGCACGTGGGATCTGGTGCTGTCCGCGCCCGAGCGACCTTCGGCAACCATCTGGGCCAAGCTGGCGGCCATGGGCGTTTCGGCGGCGGTGCTGCTGGCGGGGTTCCCGATCGAGGCGTTGGTGGAGTCTTCGCGCAACACGGTGGACTGGGCCTCGGTGTTGGGTGGCATGCTTGGTTTGTGGTGCCTGAGTGTGGCGGCGGGTTCGCTTGGCATCGTGGCGGGCACCATCGTGCGATCGGGTCTGGGTGCCACGGCGCTTGCGCTGCTGGTGGCGGGCGCGTGGGTGAGCGTGACGCGTTCCATGCAGGTGCTCGGTGATCCATGGAGCGCCGCGGTCGGCTTTGCTCTTGATCCGATCCGCCGCGCGCAGGAATTTTCCGGCGGCGCCTTCGACCTTGGCAGCGTGATCGCGCTGCTTGGCGTGGCGCTGAGCTGCACATGGATGGCCGCGCGATGGGCCGACACCGAACGACGGCTTCAGCGCGCGGGTTCGTGGCAGCGCAGGTTGTCGAGCACGTTGATGGCGCTTGTTGCGCTGGTGGTGTTGGGCGTCGCGGCGCGCGGGCCAGGTGCTGCAGCTCCACGCATGGATGTGCATCAACTGCTTCGGCGCAACGCTTCGGAAGCACTGCAGAAGGCCGTCAGCGCCGCCGATGCGCCCGTGCAATGCACGCTGCTTGTTGCAAAGGGCGTGGGTGATCCAGCCGCCGCCGCTGCGCGTTCCGCGATGGAGCGCGCGCGCAACTGCACCGATGCATCGGGCGCAGCGCTGACCACCATGGAAGTGGACCTGCTTGCGCCGCAGCAGGCGGGCAACGCCGCGCAGGCCATGGAGCGCATCACCGCCAGCGAGTCGGCGGCGCTTGGTGCATGGAACAAGGCGTTCGCGAAGGCACTCGCAACGCTCGATGCGGTGTGCGGCGCGGGCGATCTGTCCGCACCACTGGCGCAGGCCGTGGCCGCTCGTCCGCAGGGTGACCCGAAGGCGGCCAAGTTGCAGGCGTTGCTCGCGGCATTGCAGCGTGGCACGGCCGAAGGCGCGCAGTGGCACGCGGGATTCGAGACGGCCGCCGCATCAGCACCAGAGCGACCGCTGGGCGATGTGGAAGGCGCGGGTCGCGCGCTGGCCGCCGAGCTTGGCGTGTGGGCACAACTGCTGCGCGATGGTGCCGACACGCTGGGACTGGGTGCCGTGTCGCGCGAATTGCGCGAAGCCGCGCGTCGCATGGTCACGCTGTCCGATGCGTGTCGCGCCTCGCAGGACGGCATCGATCGACTGCCGCCGATGCGACTGGGCGAGGTGGCGGCGGCCATTCGCACGCCGCCCGTGCTGGTGGTGAGCACGGGCAAGGGCAGTGCGGCCATTCCCGCTTGGCGACTGCTGGAAGGCGAAGCATCTGCCGATGCGGCCATGGTGGAGGCTCTGGCTGCGGCGCAGGGTGCTGCGCGCAACGCGGTGGTGTTCGTGCACGCCACGCAGCGATCGCCCCTTGAAGCCACGGCGGGCGGCGCAGATTTCGCGTTCATGGCCGATGCGCTGCGCGCCGCGCGATTTCGCGTGGAGGCATGGAACCCCTCGCAGGCACCGCGGCCCGCGTCGCGCAACGCGCAGCGACGCGCCTGGGTGGTGCTGCCGCCGCTTGATCGGCGCAGTCTGGAACCCGATGCCGCGGAACAGGCGCTGCTGCAGGCCACGCATCGATTGATCGAAGAGGGCGAGTCGGTGCTGGTGCTCACCACGCCCAGCGTGTCGGCCACGCTTGGCATGACCGATCCGTGGTCGGATGTGCTGCGTGCCTGCGGTGTCACGGCGCGCACCGATGCCATGGTGGTGCAGTTGCTTGCGCGTTCGGAGTCGGCGCGCGAACTTCGCAATTCGCTCGATGATGTGCTGCCCGCGCCGGGGCCGCTTGGCCACATGATCCGCGGGCGCGTGCAGTGGCCGCTGCCCATGCCGCTTCGAATCGACAATGCGATGGGTTGGCGTGCCTCGGCGGTGGCGCTGGTGCCGCCGCA
>RFQW01000036.1 GCA_009924765.1 Planctomycetota bacterium
CGGCACCTCCCCATCGGGCCACCATCCGCGCAATGACCACAGCATGGTCCACACCAGACTGGCCAGCACCAGCACCGCAAGCGTGGCAGCCGCGGCGGCCACCATGCTTCGGCGCATCACCTCGGAGCGCACCGCCAGCACCCCCGCCGCACCCAGCGCGAATCCGAGCGCGTGCGGACCGGGCACGAACAGCACGGTGCCGGCGATGGAGACGGGGCTCGAGAGGTCGAGCAGCAGTCCCAGCACCCAGCAGCCCCACCAGGCGGCGCGCCGTTCGGCATGCAGCGCCACGAAGGCCGCCAGGCAGCCGACGAGCGACGGCGTGATGCCCGCGAACTCGAACACCGGCATGAACGACGCATCCATGGTGAGCGCCACCGCCGCGGCAAGGATGAACGCGCTCCAGCTCACCCGTTCACCTCAACCTTCAGCGTGACCTGCCGCATGCGGTCGGTCTCGGCCTCGCATTCCACCTCGATCACCGAGCGCAGCGGGTTGCGATCGCTCTTGCGAAGACCGCGGATCACGCCCACGCGCATGCCCTGCGCGGAGGGCTTCCAGGTGGGGTCCGCCAGTCGCACGCTGTCACCGATGTCCACCTTGCCGGCGCTGTCGACCTCGCCCACCAGCAGGCCCTGCGCGTTCGGCCGAAGCTGCGCGATCACGCCTTCGGAGGGCGGCGCCTCGGGCCGATCGGCGGGCGCGATGTACACGTCGAGGCGACCGGTGGAAGCGTCTCGAAGCGGCGCAAGCCAGCACGATGCCTCGCCAGGCTCGCCCACCACGCGACCCACCAGCACATCGCCGCCGATCACGGCCGGATCACCCGCCTGCACGCCATCTCGCTTGCCCGCGTTCAGCACCAGGAAGCGTTCGCTGGATCCCGCGCCGCGGCCCGTCACCGAAGCGAGCACCGGCTCCACCGGCACGCCGCCGCGGTCCATGCCGCGCGCGCGCTCGATCTGGGAGAGTCGCTGCGACAGGCCCTCGGCCCGCAGGCGCTCCGCGTGCCACAGGGCGCGAAAGCGGTCCCGTTCATCGCGGATCATCTGCGCATCGCCACCGCCTGCGGATTCCGCGGGTGGGCGCAACCAGTACCGCAGCGCCGTCAGTCCGTGCGCCGGGGGTCGCAAGGGCAGCCACAGCAGCGCCGACAGGTCATTGGTCCATGAACGCAGGAACGAGGCCGGCGCCAGCGAAAGCGCCACCGTGGCGATCATGGTCGCCGCGAACATGCGTCCTGGACCGTGGGTGCCGCGCGTCACGGCATCGGCTCCGCGTCAGATCTCGTCGCTGTCGGACTCGAGCGTGGACTTCCACTGCTCGAGGCTTTCGAGGTAGATGGCCGTGCCGCGTGCAACGCAGGTGAGCGGATCGTCGGCGATCTTCACGTCGAGGCCGGTCTTGGTCTGCAGCACGATGTCCAGGCCGCGCAGCAGCGCACCGCCGCCGGCCAGGGTGATGCCGTTCTCCACCAGATCGGCCGCCAATTCGGGCTCGGCCTGCTCCAGCGTGCGTCGAACCGCCTCGGCGATCGACTCCACCGGCTCGGCCAGCGCATCGCGGATCTCGTCGCTGGTGACGGTGACCTTCTTGGGAAGGCCGTCCACCACGCCGCGGCCGCGCACTTCCATGGTGGTCGGCGGTCCCACGGGCGCCGCGGAACCGATCTCGATCTTCACGCGCTCGGCGGTCTGCTCACCGATGGCCATGCCATGGCGGCGCTTCATGTAGTTGATGATCGACTCGTCCAGATCGTCGCCTGCCACGCGCACGCTCTCGCAGCTCGCGATGTCGCCCAGGCTCATGATGGCCACCTCGGTGGTGCCACCGCCGATGTCCACGATCATGCTGGCCGTCGGCTCGATGATGGGAAGTCCGGCGCCGATGCCGGCAGCCATGGGCTCTTCCACCAGGAACACGCGGCGGGCGCCCGCCTGCTCGGCGCTGTCAAGCACCGCGCGCTTCTCGACGGCCGTGATGCCGCTGGGCACCGCGATGACGACGCGCGGACCGAAGAGGCGGCCGCGGCCATTCACCTTGCGGATGAAGTAGCTCAGCATCGCGCCGGTCATCTCGAAGTCGCTGATCACGCCGTCCTTCAACGGGCGGATGGCGCTGATCGATCCCGGCGTCTTGCCGAGCATCTCCTTCGCGCGCCAACCCACGGCCTCGCCGTTGTCGAGCACCTTGTTGGTGCCCTTGCGAACGGCCACCACGCTCGGCTCGTTCAGCACGATGCCCTCGCCACGCACGCACACCAACGTATTGCAGGTACCGAGGTCGATTCCCATGTCGACGCTGAACCAGCTCAGCAGCGAATCAAGCATGATGGAATCTCCTTTCCCGATCGCATCTCCGGAGCCTCCGGAGCGGTTCCGTCCGAAGCGGGACGGAGCGCGTGCGTCAGCCGATCACTTGGCCACGTACTTGAACGGATCGCCCTGGCCACCTTCGCCGGACGTCTGCTCCATGTTCTTCAGCGAGATCCACACGCTGCCTGCGGCCAGCAGCAGCGTGGCCGTGGCAAGCAGAACCGTGTACAGGTTCGGCGTTGCGCGTCGCTGGGGAAGTCCGGGTGCGAAGTCAGCCATGGTCGCTCACTCGCCCTTCCGGCTCATGGCCAGCAGGCCGGCCTTCACTTCGCCGCGGCCCTGCGCGTCCTCGAGCTCCACCACGCCCACGGAGCGGTTCACGTCCACGGTGGTGATGCGAAGGTTGCCCAGGTACTTGCCGCCATCGGCGATCGTCATGGTCCAGCCGGGCTGCACGCCGTCGCGCGAACCGGCGTTGATCTCGGCAAGCGTGCTGTCGGCGCCGCGGCGCACCGCGATGATGCGCGCGCTCAGCGAGCGGTCGGCGGGCGTGCGACCCACCATGGTGGCCGCACCACGCGTGGCGCCGGGCTGCGCGGCGGGCGCGATGTCGCCCACCATGCTGACCATCTGCGAAACCTTGGACTGCGCCTGGTCCTTCTCGGCGCGCGCCTGCTTCAGTTCTTCCTGCAGCTGACGCAGCGACTGCTTGTAGGTCTCGTTGTCGCTCGACAGCGTGGCCACGGCTTCATCGAGACGGATGTTGTCCTGCTGCGCCGAGGTGAGCTTGGTGCGCAGGTCGCCCATCTCCTTCAGCAGCGCGGTGGTCGTGGTCTCGCCGATCTTCACCTGCTCCACCAGCACGCTGTTCGCGCTGGTGAGGGTCTGCAGGCTCAGGCTCATCTCGCGGGCCTGTGCGGACACGGCGCGCTCGGAGGTGCTGGCCGCTTCGGCCTTGGTCATCAGCGCGATCTTCTCCGACTGCAGCGTCTGCACCTGGTTCTGGGCACCGCGCGTCTCGGAGTCCTGCAGGCGCTGCGCGGCGTCCTTCTCGAAGATCGCCTTCTTGCCGTCGGCCTGAGCGTCGAGCCAGCGCTTCTTGAAGGTCTCGTCGTTGGCGGTGTTGATCATCACCAGCGGCACGAGAGCCACGGTCAGGAGCGCGGTGAGAACGATGAAGATCTTGGTGAGGATGTGCAAGGCTGCGGCTCCGTCAACAGGGTCACGCGTGTGGAGAAATGGCCCGAGGGCCTCGTGGAACGCGTTCCTCCGCGATCGACGGCGCACCGTCGGACCGAAGGATCGTGAAGTACTACCCCCTCGGGGGTCGAAGTGTCAACGCGGGGTGCCGGATGGGGTACTGGCCGCAGCGATTTTCAGGATGGAAGCCGCCGCCGCCACCTGCACGGCCGGATCGCGATCCCGCAGCAGCCGGGTCAGGGCCGCCTCGGACTCGGCCGTGGGGAAAAATCCGAGAAGTTTGGCGCTGATTCCCCGGACTTCCGGACGCATGTCCATGCTGCCGAGCAGACCCAGTTCCACCAGAGCTGCCGGCCCCGGGCGCAGGATGTGCATGACCGCCACGGCCGCAACCAGGCGAATTTCAACCGGCCGGGTATCCGTGCCATCGGCGTCGATCAGGCGCTGCAGCATGGGCATGGCGCTCTGGTCGCGCAGGGTTCCCACGATCTGGCACGCAAGGCCGATGCACTCGCCCTGATCGCCTCGCGAGAACAGCGCGGCGTGGATGGGCTCGAGCTGCCCCATGTCGCCCAGTTTGGCCATGGCCTCGCCGATCTGCAGATCCACCACGCGCACCTGCGCCGGAAGCGCCCGAGGCATGGGCGACAGCAGCGCCTCGCTGAGCATCGGCAGCGCGCTCTTGTTGCCCATGTCGCCGATCACCATGGCCGCGTTGCCGCGCACCTCGGGGCTCTGTGAAATGATCATGCGCCCGAGGGGCGACGGATCCACATTGCGGCCGGCGCGATGCAGCGCCAGGATGGCGGCGGCTCGCACACTGTCGTTGGGATCGAGCAGCAGCGGCTCCACCAGCGGTGCCAGCCCCTGCAGCTTGGCCTTGCTGCCCACCACCGCCGCCACGTATCGAACACCCGCGTTCGGGTCGCCAAGGCCGCGACGCACCGCCGGCTCCAGCAGCACCGGATCGGGTTCCATCGCCTCCAGCGCGATCGCACGGATCATGGGGTCGGTGGACCGCGACGCCTCATCGAGCAACTGCCCGGCGTTGCGCTTGGGATCGCCGGCAAGGCTCACCGGAATCGCGGCGCGCGGCTTGCTTCCCGGGGAAAGCTTGGCGTTGCCATCGGGCGTCATGCTCTGCTCGCGGCTGCTCCAGCTGGGCACGCGGCTCTGCTTGTCCGAATCGCAGCCAGGCACGCCAGCGAGCAGCAGCGCGGCGATCGGCGCGGCGGCCGACACACCCGATCGACGGATTCGGATCGACATCGCGATGGCTCCAAGGAACATGGCCCACGATGCTACATCGCCCATCCACAGGAAGGGCGTGGCCGTCGCGGCAAGCGGCAGTTCGATCACCGACACGCCTTCGGTTCGGCAAGGCAGCGCTGGCGCGATGCGCAGGCCGCGCGCATCGAATGCGCTGGATGTGCCCGTGTTCGCGACGCGCGCCAGACTGCAGCCCAGCTCGATCGATCGCCACCGCGCCGCCTGCTCGTGGTGCAGACGCGCGCCGTCGAAGTCGCCGAACCATCCGTCGTTCGACAGATTCACCAGCGCCTGCGCTCCCTCGCCGGCGCGTGCGATGGCGCGGGTGGCTCGCGACACCGTGTCCTCGAAGCAGATCGGCACGCCGATGCGCGCGGTGCCTTCGCCGGCCGGCACCGTGAGCAGGCGCGGCGACTCGCCCGGCTGCAGGTCGAAGCGCATGCCGCGCGCGCCAAGTTCCAGAAGCTGCTGCTCCAGCCACTTCCACTTG
Organism: Planctomycetota bacterium; assembly: GCA_009924765.1. GTDB lineage: Bacteria > Planctomycetota > Phycisphaerae > Phycisphaerales > SM1A02 > SYAC01. The sequence goes on from RFQW01000036.1 coordinate 5,275, forward strand.
GAGATGTAGGGCATGGTCTCGCCGAAGGGCGTCAGCAGCGTCTTGTCGATGCGCTCGGGCGGCTGCTCGCCGCGCACCAGATAGGCGCTGTTGAACTGGTTGGCCCAGGCGTAGCGGTCACCTTCCACGCGCAGGCCCACGAAGGCGCCGCTGCCGAGCAGGATCGGCGTGCCGCGCGCGGCCAGTTCCTGGATGGGTGCCACATAGCGGTCGGCGGGCCACAGCCCCCGCTGCTTCTGCATCAGGATCGCGTCGGGTTCGAAGCCGAATCCGGGCACCACCGTTTCGGGCCACGCCACCAGATCCACGCGACGGCCTGCCGCGCGCGCGTCGTCCAGCCCCTGCATGGTGAGTTGCAGAAGCCTGGTCACCTGCTCGTCCTGCTTGTGACGGTCGGGCGCGTCCTTGTTGCTCTGCTTCACGTTGGTCTGCACGGCGAGCAGTGCAAGCGTGCGAACCGGCTCGCCGGTGCCGTTGGCCATGCGCGCGGCACCGAACACCACGCACGCCACCAGCACGCAGAGTGCCGCAAGCGCCCCGCCCACCCATCGGCGTCGGGCCATGGCATCCGATCGTCCGAGCCACGCATCCGCCAGCGCGCCAGCGATGGAGGCGGGCAGCACGCCCATGCCGGCCGCACCCACCACGCACGCCGCCTGCGCGATCAGCGGCCATTCGATCAGCGGCTGCGCCGGCATGAACCATGGATAGCCCTCCATGAACACGCGGCCCCGCATCCACTCGCAGCCCATCAGCAGCACCGCGGCGCGAACGGCCAGCGGCCAGCGCGACTGCCCGACGCGCGACTCGCTGCGCGCCAGCGCCCACACGAACAGCGCATCGAAGATGGCCATGCACAAGGCGAGCGCGGGCCATCCCGCGTCGCTCACCTCGCCGATCCACTGCTCCAGCCACAGCCAGCGACCGAAGGCGATCGCCAGCGCGATGCCCGCGGCGCGAAGCACCGCGCGCCGGTCGCCCCCCTGGCGTGCACGCGCGGCCTGCGCCGCCATCAGCGTGAGCGGCGCCCACGCCACGAACGCGCACCACCACAGGTCGATCGGCGCCACCGACAGGCAGATCAGCAGCGATCCGCTCGCCGCCAGCAGCGCAGGCCGGATCCATCGATCGAAGGTGCGCATCACGGTCACTTGCCGGCGTAGTCGATCACGCGGCCGATCTCGCTGCGAAGCTGCGATCGGTGCACGATGCGGTCCACGAAGCCCGCGTCCTTCAGGAACTCCGCGGTCTGGAAGCCCTCGGGCAGTTCCTGACGGATGGTCTGGCGGATCACGCGCGGACCGGCGAAGCCGATCAGCGCCTTGGGCTCGGCGATGATCACGTCGCCAAGCATGGCGAAACTGGCGGTCACGCCACCAGTGGTCGGATCACTGAGCACGCTGATGAACAGGCCGCCCGCGTCATCCAGCCGCGCCAGCGCCGCGCTGGTCTTGGCCATCTGCATCAGCGAGAAGCCGCTCTCCATCATGCGCGCGCCGCCGGAGCAGCTCACGATCACCAGCGGCAGGTCGTGGTCGGTGGCATGCTCGATGATGCGCGTCAGCTTCTCGCCGATCACGCTGCCCATCGAGCCCGCCAGGAAGGTGAAGTCCATGCAGCCGATCGCCACCTTGCGGCCCTTGATGAAGCCGGTGCCGGTCTGCACGCCGTCGTTCTCGCCGGTGGTGCGCTGCGCGTCGGCGATGCGGTCCACATAGGCCTTCAGGTCGCGGAACTTCAGCGGATCCATGGGCGACATGGTGGCGTTCATGGGCTCGAAGGAACCCGGGTCGAGCATCTGCTCCACGCGCACGCGCGCGGAGATGCGATGGTGATGATCGCAGCGCGGACACACCCACAGGTTGCCCTCGAGGGCCTTGCGGAACAGCGTCTCGGCGCAACCGTCGCACGGCATCCACAGCCCGTCCGGCACGGACTTCTTGGCCATCGCGACGCCGGCGGTTTCCCAGGTGGGTTCAGCCATGCTGCGATCCTAGCCGACAGAGGCCGCCAGATGAATGGCGTTGGCGGCGGCCTTCAGATCCTTGCCGTCGAACAGCGCGGACGCGCTCACCATCACGTCGCAGCCCGCCTTGGCGCAGGCCCCGGCAGTGTGCGGACCCACGCCGCCGTCCATCTGCACGCGCGCGGCGTCGCCGAGGCGCGTGCGCAGCCACTGCGTCTTCGCCAGCGACTTCTCGATGAAGGCCTGGCCGGAGAAGCCTGGATGCACGCTCATCACCAGCTGCACGTCGAAGAGCTTCAGATACGGCTCGTGACGCTCCGCGGCCGTGTCGGGATTGCTGGCCAAGCCAACGCCCAGACCAAGCGCGCGCGCCTGCGCAGCCAGCGCCGCGGGGTCATCCACCGTCTCCACATGGAACGTGACCGAATCCGCACCCGACTTGGCGAAGGGCGTGAGGAACATGCCCGGGTCCGTCACCATCAGGTGCACATCCAGGAACGCGTCGGGGCATGCGCGCCGAACCGCCGCGCACACCGCAGGCCCCATGGAAAGGTTGGGCACGAAGTGCCCATCCATCACGTCGATGTGGATCAGATCGGCGCCGGCCGCAAGCGCGTCGAGGGATTGCTGCCCCAGTCGCGTGAAGTCCGCCGACAGGATGCTGGCCGCCAGCAATGGCCGTCTGGGTCGCTGCCGAAACAGATCACGAGCCACTCGCCGCGGCTCCCGACTTGGCCGTGGAACGCTTGCCCGCGGCGCGATACTCGTCCAGCGTGCGCTTGACCGAAGCCTTGTTCACCGGGTCCGCGTTCATCCAGGCGTCGGTCTGCAGATCGATCGCCTTGGTCAGGTCACCCTTGGCCGATGCCACCAGCGCCTGCGTCTCCAGCGCGCGGTAGCCGCCCTTGGTGCCCATCACCTCGGCGATGGTCGCGGCGGCGTCCAGATCACGCGTGGTCACCTCCGGGTCCTTCACGATCATCGTGACCATCTCGCTCAGTGCATCGGCGTCGCTTCCGTAGCGCTTGCGGGCGGTGTCGGTCAGCCACTCGTACGCCGCCTTCGGATTGTTCTCCTTCAGCAGCGTGGCCTTGAAGCGCTCGATCGTCACGTCGAGTGCGAGCGAGGGATCCTGCTCGATCACGCCGTTGTAGTGCTTGTACGCCTCGGCCCAGTTGCGCACGTCCACGCACTTGCGCGCGGCCTTGATGCCGGGCTCCATCTTCTCGCGGTTCACCGGGTCGTAGCGACCGGTCATGGCCTTGCGAACGATGGGCTCGAACTGATCGTCGAGCGGGTTGCCGATCCACAGCACGCGACCGCCGCGGCCGATCACGAACGCGCAGGGAATGCCGTTCTGGCCGGCGGCCTTCAGCCAGTTGGTCGCCACTTCGCCCTCGAAGTCGGTCGCCACGGGGTAGGCCATCGCCGAGCCCTTCTTGTCCAGGAACTCGCGCACGGTCTTCTTCTTCTCGTCGCTCACGCCGATGATCTGCAGGCCGCGGCTGCCCAGATCCTTGTGCATCTGGTTCAGGTGCGGGATCGACTTCATGCACGGGCCGCACCAGGTGGCCCAGAACTCCACCACCACGCAACCCTTCTCGGTCTTGAGGTCGGGCAACGAACCCTGCATCAGGTCCTTCGGCGCCAGGCCGGGCGCCTCATCGCCCACCTTCAGCTTCACGTCCTCGGCGAACGCGGCGAAGCCTGTTGCGAGCGAGAGAACGGCGGCGAGCAGATGGCGTGTGGTCAGCATGATCGATCTCCTGGAAGGATGAAGTTGCATGATAGGGCCTCAGCCCGCGTGGGCCTCATCGAGCGGCTTGAGCGAATCAAAGTCCTTGCCTTCGAGCATCTCCAGGCTGGCGCCGCCACCGGTGGAGATGTGGGTGAGTGCATCGGCCATGCCGGCCACCTCCACCGCCGCCGCCGTGTCGCCGCCACCGGCGATGGTGATGCAGCCGGCCTTGGTGGCCGCAGCCACGGCCTTGGCCATGGCCATCGTGCCGTGATCGAAGGGCGGAATCTCGAACGCTCCCATCGGGCCGTTCCACACCACCAGCTTGGCGGTCGCGATCTCTGCGGCGAAGGCCTTCTCCGTGGCGGGGCCGATGTCGAGGCCCATCCAGTCCTCGGGCACCTGCGAGCACACCTGCGTGGGCGTTCCTTCTTCAAGCAACTGCCCGCACACATGATCCACGGGCAGCACCAGACGCGTGCCCTTCGCGGGCGCTTCGGCGAGCAGCGCCTTCGCGTCGTTCACCAGATCGCGCTGGACCAGGCTGCGACCCACGCCATGTCCCTGCGCCAGCAGGAAGGTGTACGCCATCGCGCCACCGATCACGATGGTGTCCACGCGACCAATCAGGTTCCGAAGCGCGGGCAACTTGTCGCTCACCTTCGCGCCACCCAGGATCGCCACGAAGGGTCGCGGCGGATGCGCGATGGTGTCGCCGAGGAACTTCAACTCGCGCGCCAGCAGCAGGCCCGCCACGCGCGGCCGCGACTGCATCGCGGTGGGCAGCGCCAACATGCTCGCGTCGTTGCGATGGCTCGCGCCGAAGGCGTCGTTGCAGTAGGCGTCGGCATACGCGGCCAGCTTGCCCGCAAAGCCGGCGTCGCCCTTCTTCTCGCCCTTCTCGAAGCGCAGATTCTCGAGCACCAGCACCTCGCCGGGCTTCAGCACCGCGGCGGCCGCGGCGGCATCCACATCGGTCGGC
>RFQW01000351.1 GCA_009924765.1 Planctomycetota bacterium
CACGTTGTAGTCGTTCAGCGTGGTCGGCCACATGCAGAAGCCGTCGTGATGCTTGGAAGTGAGCACCACGTACCCAGCACCCGATTCCTTGAACAACGCGGCCCAGGCCTGCGGATCGAACTTCACCGGATTGAACTTCGGCACCAGTTCGCGTTCCCATCGCATCGGATCGATCTTCGCGGTGTTGATCAGCCACTCGCTGGCGCCGCCGTAGTTCGTGCCATCCCACTGGCCGGCGGGAATGGCGTACAGCCCCCAGTGCACGAAGATGCCGAAGCGCGCGTCGCGCCACCAGTGCATGCGGGCGTCTCGCGCCTCGGTGGACTCGCGTGAAGGCCCGATCGGTGCGGAGGTTTCGGATGGTGGATTGTTGTCTGACCGCGAAGGCGCCACGAACAAGCCAAGGGCCAGACTCGCCACGAGCATGCAGGGGGTCGTTCGCATGACCTTCCTATCGGGGCATCACGAAGTCCTGCATGAATTGCGGCGCACAGCCGCATGCCATGTCTCACGCCCGCCGCAGCGTCAGCATCACGATCTCGGCGGGCACATTGCGGCGCAGCGGGAACCACGCGCCCGCACCCACGTTCACGAACAGTCGACTGCCGCCGCGGCTGTACAGACCACGCGAGTGGCGATGCAGCAGCGACAGGTTGGCCTGCGGCCGATCGCGCAGCGCCACCTGCCCGCCGTGCGTGTGGCCAGCCAGCGTGAGCGGAATGCCCAGTCGCGCCGCCGCGGGGAAGGCCTTCGGATTGTGCGACAGCAGCAGGTGCGGACGCGCCTCCCCCACTTCATGCACCATGCGCGAGAGTTCGCGCGGCGTGCCGTGCCAGTCGATGCCTGCCACGCGGAACTCGTGACCCGCGCGACGCCGCGTGTGCACGCCACCGGCAAGCACCAGCAGACCGCGATCACGCGCCGCCTCGGTGATGGCGTCAGGGTCATCAAGATGATCGTGGTTGCCCAGCACCAGATAGCGGCCAAGCGGCGCGCGCATGCTGCCCATGGCTTCGAGCAGTGGCTCGCATCCCTGCCACTCCAGGTCCACCACGTCGCCGGTGCAGGCCAGCACATCGGGCTTCGCGGCACCAAGGCGCTCGACCAGCTCGATCGCCCGATCGACCGGCATCAGATGCCCCAGGTGCAGATCGCTCAGGTGCCCCACACGCAGCCCCTCGAACGCACGCGGCCAGTTCGGCACAGCCAGTTCCACCTCGCGCAATTCGATCGGCTGCTTCAGGTGACGATCGCGCAGGCGGCCGCGCATGAGCCGATCCACGGTCTTCGTCAACAGCATGTTGCGCAACTGCGCGCGCCGGAACTTGCCGCCGCGCTTCTTCTTGCCGCCGCTCGAATTGCCTGCCTTCGAGCCTTCCACGCGATTTCCTAGCGCACCGAGGCGCCCACCATCAGGCCGGCGATGTTGCCGCTGAAGGTGTAGTCGCCCTGCGTCAGCTCGAGGTTGGTGTAGCGATAGCCGAACAGCACGCCCACATTGCCCGTGATCCATGCGGTGAGCTGCGCGCGCACCTCGGTCTCGGTGCAGCCGTCACCCGGCCACGCGGGGCCCCAGGTGCCGCTCACCACGAACTCCAGACGATCCATCCAGCGCAGGCGCTCGCGCAGATCCACCATCACGTCAATGCCGCCACCCACGATCACGGTGCCAAAGGTGTTGTCGTAGGTGCTGCCTGCACCGGTCGACACATTCTGCACCTGCTGGTTCACGCCGAAGCCGCGGCCGCCCACGATGGCCAGCACCTGCAGATCACCACCCAGATTCTCGTTGGCCACGGGTGCTTCCCACGGGAACTGCTGCTTGGAGAGTGGACGCCACACCCAGCTCTGCACGTCGATGCCCCACGAGTAGAAGTCGAAGCTGCTCTGCAGCGTGTCACCGAGCGCGTAGGTGGTGTTGCCGAATGCGCCGGCGCCCACCGCCGACTGCGTGGCGCTGGTGCCGAACTCCGAGCCGGTGGCGCGCACGGTCCAGTTCTTCCACATCAATGACAGATCGCCCTGAAAGGCGCCTTCCATGGTGTCGAGGCCATAGGCGGTGTTCACATCCTGCTGCACGGTGCTGATGGGGCCGTAGGCGGCATTGCCGCGCAGGCGCGCGATCCACGCGCCGGCGGTCAGGTCCATGCGCACGGGTTCGCCCTCGATGCGGAACAGCGGCTGATTTTCACAGCGATCAAGCAGCGAAGCAGTCGTGGAGGCTGGTGCCGCTGCCGGCGTTGCGGTCTGGGCCTGCTGCAAGCCCATGGCAAGGGCGATGGCGGTTGGATCCATGATGCAGGCAGCGTATCGTGCCGCCCATGGAACCCGGCAGCGTGCCACCACCCGAGCCCGTGCGCTCGCCGAACGCGATCGCGCTGGGGCGGCGCGCGTGGATCCATCCCGATGATCTGCAGTGGCAGTTCACCACCAGCCGCGGCCCCGGCGGACAGAACGTGAACAAGGTTGCCACGCGCGCGGTGCTGAATGTGCAGCCCTCGCGCGTGTACGGGCTGAACGACGCGGCGCGCGCGCGCTGGCTGGATCTGATGCAGCACCGCATGGCGGGTGGCGCGATCGCGTTCAACTGCGGCGAGCACAGAAG
>RFQW01000352.1 GCA_009924765.1 Planctomycetota bacterium
CGCACTCCACATCCATGCTCAGCTTGCCCGCATGCAGGATGAAGTCGGCCAGCGCGCGCTTGGTCGCGTCCTCGTTCAGGAACGCGTTCTTCATCAGCGGAATCATGCGTGTTCCTTCTGGCCTGCGTACAGGTCGATCATCTGGGCGATGCCGGCGTCGAGCGGGATGGTGGGTGCGAACCCGAGCGCGTGCATGCGCGACACGTCCATGCACTTGCGAAGCATGCCGTCGGGCTTGCCGGCATCCCAACGGATCTCGCCCGCGTATCCCGCGCGCGCGGCGATGCGCTGCGCAAGTTCGCGGATGGTGAGGTCCTCGCCTGTGCCGACATTGATGATCGGGTGATGTTCATGCCGCTCCATCATGAACAGCACGGCACGCGCCAGGTCGTCCACATGCATGAACTCGCGGCGCGCCACACCGGTGCCCCACAGGGTGAGTGACGGCGCGCCCGCAGCCTTCGCATCCACGAATCGCCGCACCAGCGCGGACAGCACATGCGACTTCTGCAGGTCGAACGAGTCGTTGGGCCCGTACAGGTTGCAGGGCATCAGGCTGATGCTGTTGAAGCCGTGCTGACGGTGCATGGCCTCGAGCAATTTCAGTCCGGCGATCTTGGCGATGGCGTAGCCCTCGTTCGTGGGCTCCAGCGCACCCGTGAGCAGGTGCTCTTCCTTCATGGGCTGCGGACAGTTGCGCGGATAGATGCACGAGCTGCCCAGGAACACGAAGCGATTCACGCCGTGGCGGTGGGCCGCCGCGATCACGCTGTTCTGGATCTGCAGGTTGTCCAGCAGGAAGGTGGCCGGACTGTCGAGATTCGCCTGGATGCCGCCGACGCGCGCCGCGCACAGAAGCACCGCTTGCGGCGATGAGGAGCCGAAATATCGATCGACGGCGGCATGATCGCGCAGATCCAGCTCGCGGCTCGACGCCGTGCGGACATCCGTGAACCCCTCGCGCTGCAGCAGGCGGTGCACCGCCGAACCCGCCATGCCTTGGTGGCCGGCCAGGAAGATGGGGGTGTTTCGATGGAGCGTCATGCTTTGTGATTTGACGTGAGCGGGATCCCAGCCGATGCCGGTCCAATAAGTACCCCCGTCCCTGTTACGCGGACGTCACTCCACCGTCACGCTCTTGGCGAGGTTGCGCGGCTTGTCCACGTCCTTGCCGCGCATCACGGCGGCGTGGTACGCAAGCAACTGCAGCGGCACCACCGTCACCAGCGGTTGCAGCAGCTCCGGCACGTCGGGCACGTAGAACACGTCGTCGGCCAGCGTCTTGATGTGCTCGTCGCCCTCGGTGGCCACCGCGATCACGGCACCGCCGCGGCTGCGCACTTCCTCGATGTTGCTGAGCACCTTCTCGTACTGGCTGTTGCGCGTGGCCACGAACACCACCGGCATGCCCTTGTCGATCAGCGCGATGGGGCCGTGCTTCATCTCGGCCGCGGGCATGCCCTCGGCGTGGATGTAGCTGATCTCCTTCAGCTTCAGCGCGCCCTCGAGCGCCACCGGCCAGTTCAGGCCGCGGCCCAGGAACAGCCAGTTCTCGCGCTCGATGTACTTGGCCGTGGCCTTCTTGATGTGGTCGCTGAGCTGCAGCGTGCGCTCGATGGCCGCCGGGATGCGCTCCAGGTTCTGCAGGAAGGTGCTGACATAGTCGGCGCTGAGGTAGCGGCGACGACCCACGAACAGCGCCAGCATGCTGGCCACCATCACCTGACCCACGAACGCCTTGGTGCTGGCCACGCCGATCTCGGGGCCCACGCGCAGGTACACGCCCGCGTCGGTCTCGCGCGAGATGCTGCTGCCCACCACGTTCACGATGCCCATGGCCAGCGCGCCGCGGCTCTTGGCTTCCTGCAGCGCGGCCAGCGTGTCGGCGGTCTCGCCGCTCTGGCTGACCGCCACCACCACGGTGCCTTCTTCCACGATCGGATTGCGATAGCGGAACTCGCTGGCGTAGTCCCAGTCGCTGGGAATCTTGCCGAGCTCCTCCATGAGGTAGGTGCCGATCATGCAGGCGTGCAGCGCGGTGCCCTGGCCCACAAACACCAGTCGCCGCGCGGTGGCCAGCTGGCGCGCCAGCTGCGACACGCCGCCCAGCACGATCTGTCCGCTGCGGGTGTCCACGCGACCCTGCAGGGTCATGCGCAGCGCGCGGGGCTGCTCGTGGATCTCCTTCAGCATGTAGTGCTCGAAGTTGCCCAGCTCGATCTCGGCCAGGTCGAACTCCAGTTCCTTCACCTGCGAGTCCACGGGCACGTCGTCCACGGTGCTGGTGCGGAAGCTGTCGCGGGTGAGCTTGGCCACCGTGTAGTCGGCCAGCGTGAAGGCCTGCGTGGTGTGCGCCACGATGGCGCTGCTGTCGCTGGCCACCACGTATTCATCCTTGCCCACGCCCACCATCAGGGGGCTGCCCTTGCGCGCAACCACCAGCACGTCGGGTTCCTTCTGGCAGATCACGCCGATGGCGTAGGCGCCGGTCACCTCGCGCAGCGCGGCCTGCACGGCCTTCTCCAGATCGCCCTTGTACAGCTCGCCGATCAGGTGAGCCAGCACCTCGGTGTCGGTCTCGCTGGTGAAGGTGTG
>RFQW01000353.1 GCA_009924765.1 Planctomycetota bacterium
TCTGCAGGTCCACCTGCACCCGGAAGGTGTCGAACCCAACCAGCTGCGATGTTCGCGTGGTGGGCGGCTGATCCACGATGGATGGCTGCGCGAGCGGCGCCCCCACACGACGCGCAGGCTGCACACCGCGGAACTGCAGCGCGGGCTGGTCGGGCGGCAGCACACGGTAGTAGGTGGGACCCTTGCCGGAGTTCGGCGTGAGCACCTCGACGGGAAAGCCGTCCTTGGTCACGCCGCCGCTCGACACCGTGAACTCGTTGGGGCGAAGTTCGACATCCGGCGCGAACACCACGCTCTTCTGGCGCCAGATGGAGCCGTCGGGATTGCGCTGCTCCAGCTCGAGACTGGAACAGCCGAAGCCGAGCGCAAGCATGCCGAACGCGCCCAGGGCGCATGCCAACCGTGCACATGTGTGATTCCATCGGACCATCTGCGATGCCCTCCTTGCATTGCGTTACCGCGGCACGCCGCCCCGGCATGCGCGCATCCTCGGTGGCCATGCGGGCCCTCCCGCGCTTCGCGGCCCTTTTTCCGGCGGATTGTCGAAATTCCTTCGCCTTCTTGATGATGCGGCCAGATGGGGAGTTGCCCCGGCGGGCCAAGTGCCATTCAATCCAGCCCCATGCCCGCCCACCGATCGTTGCGCGACTTCATCACGGCCCTCGAGCAGGCGGGCGAACTGGCGCGCGTGCCGCAGCCCGTGTCAGCCAAGCTGGTGCCCGGCTGCATCGCGGAGCGCCAGTCACGCAGCCGATGCGCGAACGCCTCCAGCAGCGCCGCAACATTCGACCCCGTGGGTGCAGCGCTCGGCGGCAAGGCCGTGCTGTTCGAACAGGTGGAGGGCTGCGACTTTCCGCTGGCCATGAACCTGTTCGGCAGCGCGCGTCGCATGGAGATGGCGCTGGGCGTGCACGATCATCCGCGCGGCCTCGAGCATGTGGCCGACCGCATCGCCAGCCTGACCAAGCCGCAGCCACCGCGCTCGCTGGGCGAGATCATCGCGAAGGCGCGTGAATTCCTGCCGCTGCTTCGCGTGGGTCCGCGCACGGTGCGAAGCGGTCGCGCGCAGGAAGTGGTGAAGCTGGCAGCGCGCGGTGAAGTGGACCTGCGACGCCTGCCCATCATCAAGTGCTGGCCGCTGGATGGTGATCCAAGCGCGGTGGGCTATGCAATGAGCGTAGAGCAGGCCGGCACCGCGGGCGGCGACGGACGCTACATCACGCTGGCCGGCATGCACACCATCCATGCCGACGATCGCGACGCGGCCAAGCCCGCCAGCCACAACATCGGCATGTACCGCAGCCAGCTGCTGGGCCCCACTACGCTGGCCATGCACTGGCATCTGCATCACGACGGCGCCTCGCACTGGCGCAGCTGGAAGAAGCTGGGCAAGCGCATGCCGATCGCCATCTGCCTTGGCGGCGAGAGCGTGATGACCTACGGCGCAACCGCCCCACTGCCACCAGGCATCAGCGAACTGCTGATGTGCGGCTTCCTGAACGGCGGCGGCATTCCCATGGTGCGCGCGAAGACCGTGCCGCTGCGCGTGCCCGCCAACAGCGAGATCGTGATCGAGGGCTGGGTCAGCACCGAGTGCGGCGCACCCGACTGGGATCCGGCGCGCGGCGAACCACTTGGACCGGGCGCGGTGTTCGAGGGCCCCTTCGGCGATCACACCGGTTTCTATTCGCTGCCCGATCGCTATCCGGTGGTGGAGGTGACGGCCATCACGCACGCGCGCGATGCGGTGTATCCGGCCACCATCGTGGGCCTTCCGCCCGAGGAGGACTACTGGCTGGGCAAGGCGACCGAGCGCATCTTCCTGCCGCTGCTGAAGACCATCGTGCACGACGTGGACGACTACCACCTGCCGCGATTCGGCTGCTTCCACAACGCGGCGTTCGTGCGCATCCGCAAGGCATACGCGTTCCAGGGGCGTCGCCTGATGAGCAGCGTGTGGGGCGCGGGACAGATGGCGTGGACCAAGATGATCGTGGCCGTGGACGAGGGCGTGTCGGTGCACGACGAACCCGCCGTGCTGCGCACCGTGTTCGAGCGCTGCGACTTCGTGCGCGACGTGGAGCTGGTGCACGGGCCACTGGACATCCTGGATCACTCGGCGCCCGGACTTGGTGCCGGCATGAAGATGGGTCTGGATGCCACGCGCAAGCGCGCCGGCGAAGAAGCGTTCGGGTGCTCGCTCGCCGATCCGCGCATGCCAACCGAAGTCGAGCGCACCGCATATCTGTCCGCCGCTCGCGGCGCTTTCGCCGCAGCGGAAATGCCCGAATGGGGCCTTGGCCGCTGCATGTTCATCGCTGCGAGCAAGCGTGCGGCGGGCGATGGCGCGAAGGCGATCGAGCATGCATGGAGCCTGCTGCCTGCGCAGCCCGGCGTGGCCGACTTCATTGTGGTGGTGGATGAAGGCGTGGATCTGCGCGACTGGGAACGCGTGCTGTTCCTGATGGCGGCCAACGCCGACTTTGGCCGCGATCTGCAGCGCAACGGCCACCGCATCGCCATCGATGCCACGCGCAAG
>RFQW01000354.1 GCA_009924765.1 Planctomycetota bacterium
TGCGATGGCGATGCTGGTGCACGAGCTGTGCCTGTCGCGGCCGGCATTGCTGCGTGGCGTGATCTGGTATCGCCTGCCCGTGGAGGGCGATCAGCTGAACTGGTCATGGCCCACGCTGCAGCGTGTGGCGCGAGGTGAGCGGCCGCAGCCTGCGTTGCGCGTGTCGCCCGAGCGCGATGGCAACGGGCTTGTGGAGGTGGAGGCCCGCAACGACGGTGACGCGGATGCGGCGCTGCCCGGAGCGGTGATCGTGCGGTGGACGGGCGACGCGGGGCTGCTTGCAGCGGATGCGCTGCGCGGCATGCAGGCCGAGCGCGGCGCATCCACGGTGACCTTTCGGCTTGCGGGCGATGCGGGCGCGCCGTGCCTGCGCCCTGGCGAGCGACGCAAACTTGGCTGGTTGCGACTGGAACGCGACATGGAGGTAGCGATCGATGTGCAATGAACGTGCAAGGTGGATCGGTGGGGTGGCGCTCATGCTTGTGGGCGGCATGCTGCTGCAACTGGCCTGCGGACCGAACTTTCCAAACCGTCTGCTGGTGGAGGGTGATGCGGTGCTGGCTCGCATGTGCGGGCAGGACTTCGCGACCCTGATCAAGCCGATGCGTCCGGAGCGCTTTGGATCGCTGGTGTCGTTCCCCGCGGGCGTGGACTACACGCCGTCGGATGAACTGCGGGACGACTTCTCGGATCTCCTGAAGCTGGGCATCCTGCGCGAAGATCAGATGCCGAAATCGGGTGATTCGGATCCGTGCGTCGAGTGCATGGACGATCCGTACGCCACCTTGCCTGAGGAGGTGCGGGCGCGCATTCCCGAGGAGTTCCAGCTCAGCGTGCAGGGGCGTCGACTCTTTCAGGCGGATGATGTGGCTGGCGCACGCGCGTGCTTCGAGCGTCTGCTTGCCTTGCCGGTGGAGCAGCGAAGGCACCGGACGCTGCGCGCCTGTTTCATGATGGGCCGATCGTGGCAGAAGGAGGATCCCGCGAAGGCCATCGAGTGGTTCCACCGCACGCGCGACGAGGCCGCCCGAGGTTTTGTTGACACGCTGGGCCTGCCGCTTGCGTCAATCGGGTGGGAGGCGAGAGCGGAACTCGATCGCAAGCACATGGATCGCGCCATTCGACTGTATCTGGAGCACTGGCGCGCGGGTGACACGACGGCGGAGACGTCGCTGAAGTGGTCGGTGGACCGCATCACGCGGGGTGACGACGCCATGCTTGATGCGGTGTCGCGCGACCCCATCGCGCGACGCTTGGTCAATCTGTGCCTGGGTTCCTACAAGCGCTCGGAGTGGGTCGAGTGGTCGGATTCCGGGCAACAGGCGGCGGCGCGACCGTTCGCCGCGCGATGGTCGGAGGCATTGCAGCGCGCTGGCGTGCAGCAGGTGGCGGAGGCGGGGCTGATCGCGTGGTATGCCTACGCGACCGGGCAATATGAACTTGCAGGTCGGTGGGCGGCGCTGGCTGCACCCGGTTCGGCGGAGGCGCGCTGGGTGCGTTCGCGACTGCTTGCGCGTGATGGCAAGTTGGACGAGGCGGCGGAGAGCCTGCGCGCCATGATCGGCGATCTTCCTGCCAGTTGGGAGTGGCGCGAGCCCAACACGGTGGCTGAGGAGCCTGGAACGCGGAGCGCACGGGCCAACGCGTCCGGCGAGCGCGGTGTGCTGCTGCTGACGACGCGTCACTACGAGGAGGCGATGGATGCCTTCCTGCAAGGCGATTTCTGGGAGGACGCCGCCTGGATCGGTGAGCGCGTGCTTTCGCCTGAGGAATTCGAGGCGTACCTGAAGAAGCGCGTCGCGACTGAACGCGAAGCGGATCGAAAGGGCAACAAGGCGTTGGCCTACGTGCTGGGACGGCGGTTGGCTCGGCTGGGGCAGTACAAGCGGGCGCTTGCCTACATGCCGAAGGAGCGGCAGGCATCGCTTCGGCGACTGGACGAACTGCTGTCGAAGGGACAGGACAAGCGTGCGTCGCAGGCGAGTCGAGCGAGCGCGTTGTGGGAGGCGGCGAAAATCACGCGTGCCGAAGGGCTTGAGTTGCTGGGCACCGAGTTTGGCCCGGACTTTTTCGCGTTTGACGGGCAATTCGAGCAGGGCGAGAAGGGTTCCCCCAAGGCACGTGAGAATGCCACGGGGGTGCTGAAGCCCAGCGCCGACGAGCGCGCGCGCGTGCAGGCAAGCGCGTCGAGCCCGGACCTTCGGTTTCACTATCGATATCGCGCCTGTGACCTGGCGTGGCAGGCGGCGGAGTTGATGCCGGACCAGAGTTCCGAGACCGCGGCGGTGCTGTGCGAAGCGGGGCGCTGGCTTGCGGTGCGAGACCCGAGTGCTGCGGATCGGTTTTACAAGGCGCTGGTCGGTCGGTGTGGGGCGACGTCGCTTGGCAAACAGGCCGCGCAAGTGAAATGGTTCCCGGCAAAGGAAGACAAGGCGCACTGACGGCGCAATGCCCGTGGCCGCTGCCAATTTGCTGGGAGTTGGTGTGAAATTGACGCATCCGCCGCCCCGATTGGTATAGGTGGTGCATGCA
>RFQW01000355.1 GCA_009924765.1 Planctomycetota bacterium
CGAAGGCATGCAGAGTCAGGTGCAGGGCGCGGATCAGATCCGTCAGGCCATGGACGCGCTGGCGCAGAACGCCAGCCGCGCACGCGAGGCCACGGGCGAGTTCGCGCTGGCAGCCAGCACGCTGAAGGAGTCTCTGGTGTCGCTGCGCAACATCGTCGGCGGCGACGTCAAGTGAACGCGGCGCGTCAGGTCTGGAACAGGCTGTAGCCCTTCGACTGCAGCTCGATCACGCGCGTCCAGCCGTCGTTGTCCACCTTCACGCCAGGCAGCAGATCGGCATTGCCAACACCCAGGTCGCCCATGCGGCCGCCGCAGGCCTCCACGCCGGCCCCGCTCTTCTGCAGGTCGGCGATCAGGCTCTTCCATGGGTTGCCGCCCTTGGTGCCCATCACGCGGTCGAAGGCGGCATCGTTCAGCATCAGCGGCAGCGCCGGTCCGTCGAACACGAACACCAGGCTGATGTCCTTCGCGCCGGCGGCCTTGGCGGCATCGATCGCATCGCGCCAGTCCGCCAGACCATAGAAGATCACGTCCGCGTTGGGACGACGGTTGGCGTACACCACGGTCTTCCAGCTGTTCACCTTCGCATCCATGTCGGCCTTCACGGCCGGTGCTGGCGAAGCCTTGGTCACCGCGGTGGCGGCGAAGGGGCCGGTGCTGGTGGCGCAGCCGAAGGCGGAGAGACCGATGCCGAGCAGGAGGCAGGTGATTCGCATGGCGGGCATGCTAGCGATCCGATGCGGGCGCCCGTGTGGCGCTTTGCGGCCGGTGCGTGCAGAATCCGGGCATGAGCGAAATCGCAGCCCTGCATCCCGCGCTTGCCGCCATCCTGTGGGGCGCCAGCCTGTATGCCTGCGTGCTCGGCGCCAAGTACCTGTTCCTGCGGCGCGGCGACATGCGCATGCTCGGCATCAGTCTGCTGGTGTCGGCGCTCGGCTGGATCCTGCTGCGCAGCGGCGTGGAGCTGAGCGTGCCGGTGGTGATCACGCTGCCGGAAGGTCCGCATGAAGTCGAGATTCCGCTCATTCGAACGCTGTCGGAGGTCAGTCTGGTGCTGGTCGTGGCCACTCTGGTGCTGCTCGCCATCAGCGCCATCGCCATCACCGTCACGGGCAGCGACATCGTGCGACTGCAGAAGGCGGTGCTGCGCACGGTGCTGCTGCTGATCGGCGTCACGGTGATCTGGCAGATGCACTTCGCGGAGCACTTCAGCATCCGAAGCGTGGTGCTGGGCGTGGGTGGCGCCAGCGTGTTCGTGATCGGTCTCGGCTTGCAGCGCACGCTGGGCAACCTGTTCAGCGGCTTCGACCTGCAGGCCGACAAGGTGGTGCAGAAGGGTGACTGGGTGCAGCTGGGTGTGGGTGGGCCCGAAGGCGTGGTGTCCGACACCAGCCTGCGCACCACGCGCATCCGCAGCAACGACGGACAGATGATGATCATCGCCAACGGCGACCTGCTGGGCCGGCAGCTGCTCAATCTGGATCAGCCCGATCGTCGTCTGCGCATTCGTCGCACCGTGGGCGTGTCCTACGAGGTGCCGCCCACCAAGGTGAAGGATGCGCTGCTTGGCGTGCTGCAGCAGGATGTCGACGTGCTGCAGTCGCCCATCGCGCCGGAAGTGTTCGTGAAGGAATACGGCGATTCGGCCATCACCTACGAGCTGCGCTTCTGGGTGGAGGACCGCCGCACCATGGATCCGGTGATCGATCGCGTGATGACGCGCGTGTGGTACGCCCTTCGCGAGCGCGACCTCGAGATTCCGTTCCCCATCCGCACCGTGCACATGGTGGACATGGAGAAGAAGGCCGCCGCCGCCGCCGCGGTGGAGAAGCACGCCAACGAGCTGGAGCGCGCCGTGGTGCGTTGCCCGCTGTTCGAGGAACGCTTCCTCACCTCGAACGAGCGTCGCGAGCTGGTGCGCGACAGTCTGGAGTGCAGCCTGCACCCGGGCGAGTTCGCGGTGCGTCGCGGCGAGATGAGCGACCACATGTACCTGCTGCTCGAAGGCACCGTGGAGGTGCAGCCCGAAGGTCGCGCCGCCATCACCCTGCAGTCGCCTGCGTGGTTCGGCGAGATCGCGCTGCTGCGAGGCGAGCCGCGCACGGCTGATGTGGTGGGCGGTGCGCAGGGTGCACGCGTGCTTCGCATGAGCAAGATGAGCGTGATGCCCGCGCTGCAGCGCAATCCGCAGCTGGCGGGCGAAATGGCCAGGGTTTCCGACGCCCGTCGCGAGGCGGCCGGCGTGGTGGATGCGCCGGAGCAGCGAACCTCGCTGCTGCGGCGATTGGGTGGGGTGCTGCATGGCATCCTGACCGAGATGCGGCCCTGGTAGTCGGGCCTTCTGGCGCGGCTGTGGCGCAAAAAACAAATCGGGCCCGGTCTTTCGACCAGGGCCCGATGTGAGGGGCCGGCTGCACGCGCGGAACTGGAGGTCCCCGTTCAGACCTCTGCCGCGCGCACGGCTCAGGCTCGCCGTCGGCGGGCGATGAAGCCCGCAAGTCCGACCAGCGCCATGGCGCCCGGCGC
>RFQW01000356.1 GCA_009924765.1 Planctomycetota bacterium
TGCGACGGCGCCTGCGCGAAGGCACTTGCCACGATGATCGTTGCGGGAAGGAGCATCGATGCGGTGAACATGCGCTTCATGCCCCACATCGTATTGCGAACCACGCGTGCGTGAGGATCAGAACGGGCCGCCGAGCGCCTTGAACAACCACGCGCCGGCAAGACCGCCAAGGATCGGGCCAAGCACCGGAATCCACGCGTAGCCCCAATCGCTGCCGCCCTTGCCCGCGATGGGCAGCAGCGCATGCGCGATGCGCGGCGACAGGTCGCGCGCTGGGTTGATGGCGTAGCCGGTCGGCCCACCAAGGCACAGGCCGATCGCGAACACCAGCAGCGCCAGAGGCAGCACACCCACGGCGCCCAGGCTCACCTTCACCACGCTGCCGTCGTTCATGTTCAGCTGCGCGTCCTTCAGGGCCAGAATGCCGAAGATGAGCAGCGCCGTGGCGATGACCTCGGTGAGCAGGTTCGACAGCGGCGCGCGCACCGCGGGGGCGTTGCAGAAACAGGCCAGCTTGTCGGCCGCGTCGCTGGTGCGGCTCCAGTGCGGCAGGTGCACCAGCCACATCAGCACGGCGCCAACCAGTCCGCCCAGCATCTGCGCGGTGATGTACGGCAGCACCTTGTCGCCCGGGAACACGCCCGCCATGTTCAGACCCAGCGTGACGGCGGGATTCAGGTGCGCGCCACTGACGCTGGCCACGCAGTACACCGCAACGAACACCGCCACCGCCCAACCGCTGGTGATCGCCAGCCAGCCGGCGCCATGGCCCTTGGTGCGCTCAAGCAGGTGGTTGGCGACGATGGAGTCGCCGAGCATGACGAGGATCGCCGTGCCCACGAGTTCGCCCGCGAAGGGTGTGATGGTCGCCATGGGGCAGAGAATACGAACGCGCACGCCGGTTCGGTAGGCTGCGCAGCGTGAATCTGGTGCCGACACGCTGGTACACGTCGCTGTTCATGCCGAGCACCATCGCGATGGCGCTGATCGCGATCGGGCTGTGGCTGCTGTGGCGATCGATGAAGCCTCCGGCGCACCGACGCACCGCACGCACCGGATTCGCGCTTGCCTTGGCGGGTCTCGTCGTTCTCTACGCGTTCAGCACCCCACTGGTAGCCACCCTGCTGGCCCGGTCGCTGGAGCGGCAGTCGCTGTCCATGCCGACCACCGCGCTTCCAAGCGCCGACGCCATCGTGATGCTTGGAGGCGGACAGGCGGTGTACGTGCACCCCGATGGGCGGCTGGAGCAGTTCGGCAAGAGCGCCGGCGATCGTTTGGAGAAGGCGATCGAGGCATTCAAGGCCGGCAAGGCTCCACTGCTGGCGACCGGTGGCGGTCAGATCGATGTGCCGGGAAGTCCGATGAATGGCGCGTGGTTGGCGGATGTTGCCGTGCAGCGTGGGGTGCCACGTGCGGCAATCGTGGAAGGTGGACCGGCCCTGTACACCAGTGACGAGTGCGAAGGCATCGCTGCAGCGCTGAAGCAGCGTGGCGTGAAGCGCATCCTGCTTTGCACGAGCGCGTACCACATGCCTCGCTCCCGACTGGTCTACGAGCGCGCCGGATTCGCGGTGACTCCCCTGCCCTGCGACTTCGACACGCGAGGCGCGGCCGAGCGTTTCGCCTTGGCGATGCTGCTGCCACGAGGCATCGCGCTGTCGCAGTCGGAGCACTGCCTGAAGGAGTGGATGGGGCTGGTCGCCTACCGCCTCGGGCCGGGCGCCTGATCAGGCAACCGCGTCGGGCGCGTGAGCGGATGCCTCACTCACCATCTCGACCAGCAAACTTCGAACGGCGTTGTCATCGCGCTGATCGATGGCGGCGCGCAACCGGTCGATGCTGGTGTCGAGACGCTGCGGGGTCAGCGCGGGCTCGTGGCCGAGCCGGATGGATGCATGCTCGGTGGGCTTGGTCTCGCCTCCGATGAGCAGCTCCTCGAACATCTTCTCGCCCGGCCGGATGCCCGTGTACTGGATCTCGATGTCGCCATTGGGGTTGGCAGCATCGCGCACCGTGCGCCCCGTCAGGCGGATCATGTTGCGCGCCAGATCATCCACGCGCACCGGCTCGCCCATGTCCAGCAGGAACACCTCACCACCCTTCGCCATGGCGCCAGCCTGCAGGATGAGTTCGGCGGCCTCCGGAATGGTCATGAAGTAGCGCACCATGTCGGGGTGCGTCACGGTGACCGGTCCCCCACGCGCGATCTGCTCGCGGAACAGCGGGATCACCGAGCCGGATGAGCCGAGCACGTTGCCGAATCGAACCATGCAGAAGCGGGTGCGGCTGCCCTGCCGATGCAGGCCCTGCAGCACCAGTTCCGCCACCCGCTTGCTGGCTCCCATCACGCTGGTAGGGCGCACGGCCTTGTCGGTGCTGACAAGCACGAAGGTCTCCACGCCCGCGCGCTCGGCGGCGGTGGCCAGCACGTGCGTGCCGATCACGTTGGTCTCGGCGCCGACGCTCTCGTGGCGCTCCACGATGGGCACATGCTTGTAGGCAGCCGCGTGATACACGGTC
>RFQW01000357.1 GCA_009924765.1 Planctomycetota bacterium
TCGGCGAGGCCGGCGACTTCGGCCGTGTTCGACGCACTGGCATCACCAAGCATCGCGGCGTCCCATGGCTCATGCAGTCGGTGCAGTTCGGCCACCAGCAGCGCGCGGTCGTAGGCGGTGAGTTCCTTGTTCGCGAGCAGCGCGCGGATGCCTTCCGGCTTCAGCAGGCCAAGGCCCAGGCACTCGGTGATGGCCACGGTGCGCAGCGGGGCGTCACCCAGCTTCAGCAGCAGCGCGGGATCGGCGCCGCGCTCACCGGCGATCTCGGCAAGGCCCAGGAATCCATCGATGCGCATGGGCGGCTGCGGGGCCTTCAGCAGCGCCTCGAAGATCGGCTTCATGGCCGGATCCTTCAGCGCGCGAAGCGACACCAGCAGCGTGTGCTGCACACCGGAGTCCTGGTAGGTGACCGCCTGCCGCAGCGACAGCACGGCGGCATCGGTGGGTTCCACCTTCTGGGCCATCACCGTCTGGCACGGCGCAAGCGCGAGTGCGGCCAGCAGCGGAGCGATGCAGAAGCGCTTCATTCCGCGAGTGTAGCGGAGGCGGTTGTGATGGTCGTTCAGCCGCGGCTGGTGCCGCGCAGCGTGTGGCGCAGCCGTGCGGTGAGTTCGCGCACAGCCACTTCGCCCGCGGGTCCGGCGTCCACGCGCGCATCGGCGTCGAGCAGGCTCTGCACGCGTGCGCAGGCGCCATGCACCGCCGAGTGCGCCTCGCGGCCAAGGCCACGCGCGATCTCGGGGAAGCTCATCGCGGTCAGGTCGCGCGCCAGCCACGCCACCAGACCTCGGGCCAGCGCCACGCGACGATGCCGGCCGCCGCCTCGCAGTTGATCAGGCTCCACGCCCAGATGCTGGCACGTGGTCGCAAGAATCTCCGGCAGTCGAACCGGCTGCGTGCCGCGCTGCGCGTCATCCTGCTGGAAGATGGCGCGCACCTCGCCCGCCGACACGGGGCCCGTCACCGAGGTGACGGCGCGCATGGCGTCGACGCGGCTGAGGATGCCCTCGATCTCGCGCGCACCGCCCACGCAGCGCTCGGAGATGACGGTGCTGGCCTCTGTTGCAAGCCGAAGGCCGCGTCGCACGGACAGGCGTTCAGCGAGCGTGAGGCGCGTGCCGGGATCGGGCGTCTCCACGCGCACCACCATGCCGGCCAGCATGCGGCTGACCAGCGACTGGCCAAACTTGCGGATCAGCCGTGGATGCTCGTCGCTCGCCAGCGCCACCTGTGCGCCCGCAAGATCCAGGGCGTCCAGCGTGTGCAGGAATTCGCTCTGCGTGGCGGCCTTGTCGGCCAGGAAGTGCACGTCGTCGATCACCAGCAGATCCACGCGGCGCATGCGGCCGCGGAAGCCGTCCACCTGACCCGCGCGAACGGCGTGGATGTACTCGTTGGTGAACTGCTCGGCCGGCACGTAGCGGATGCGCGCCTGCGGCGAGTGCTCGCGACGCGCGCGGCAGAGGCCCTGCAACAGGTGCGTCTTGCCAACGCCGCAGCCGCCATGCACCACCAGGAAGCGGAGTTCGTCGTGCGCCTGCGCCATGCGGCGCGTGGCGTCCAGTGCGAGCTGATTCGCGGGGCCTGGCACGAATTCATCGAGACGACGCCACGCGTTGGAGCCATCGCGCCGCAGCGAGGGCCGCACGGTGGTGGTGCCGCGTTCGCGAACGGGCTGCGCCGGCACCGCATCAGTGCGCAGCGTCTCGGTGGGCGTCTGCACACGCCATTGCACGGTGTCGCTTCCCAGCGCCTCGCGTGCAGCCGCCTGCAGTTCGCCACGGAAGTGTCGCTTGATCCAGTCGGCAACGAACTCGCTGCGCGTTTCAACCTGCAGCTGACCTTCGTGCACGTGCAGGCGCGCCTCGCCATCGAACCACATGCTTGCGCGCCGTTCGCCGATCCGACTGCCCAGCATCGCGCGGATGCGGCCAGGCATGTCTTCGGCGAGGGCGTTTGGCACGGCGCGGGGATCTCCGAAGGCACGAGGCGAGTCCCTGCCGCCGCGCGGCAAGGGCACAGCACGGGCGGGCGCGCGTGCGCTCGTCCGGCATCCATCCATCAACTCGAATCCATTCGCAACCCCAGCGACGGCCCGGGTGGGGCGCGTTGCATGCGTGGGTCAGGCGGCGGGGAAGCGGAAGCGACCCCGATCGGCGACTCTTCCACACGCGATTCGCGTCCTGCGAAGTGCGCGGAAGATAGACCGATTCTTCACAAGAGCAAGTGGCACGCGTGACGAAAATCCTGTCGCGCGCGAGAAGCAGCGCGAAACACGGCACTTCGAGCGCGAAGAAAAACTTCTCCACCGTCGCATGATCGTGTTGTCCACATCATGTGGATGACTGCACGCGAATGGCGAAAGCCCTGCGACGAGCGACAGTTCGGAAACCGCAGCGTCGATACAGGCGATGCGCGGGCTGATTGCGGTCATCGACCGCGAGCGCCACCACCCGCTCGGGCACCTGAGCGGCCTTCCACAGCGCTTCCTCCATGAGC
>RFQW01000358.1 GCA_009924765.1 Planctomycetota bacterium
CGAATTCCAGCGTGATGATCGACTTGCAGCGCGGACAGGCCGCCTTGCCCGAGTGCATCTGCATCCACTGGCCGCAGCGCACGCACTGCAGCGTGGCAAGCGCGCGATCGTGGGCGGCGGCCACGCGCGCACGCTCGCGCCGCGCATCGGCGCGCGCCAGCACAGGTAGCGCCACATGCGTGCCGAGGCAGACCACCGTGACCAGCGGCCAGAACGGCGTGCGCATCGCAGGCATCGACGAGATGGATCCCACGATGCACCACAGCGCCACGCCACCCAGCAGCACTCCCATCGCGGCAATGGTGGCGCCACGCACGATCCGCGCGTACATGCCGTGCAGCACGATTCGATGCAGCAGCGCCACGTCCGCGGTGAAGGCCGCGAACGCGGCCAGAGCGCATGAGGGCAGGAACCACCGCGCGTACCCGTCCTGACTCGACTGACCGAAGAGCCCCCACACCCACGCCTGAGAGATCACGATGAATCCGGCCGCGGCAAGCGCGCCCAACCAGCCAAGCAGTTGCAGCACCGGCGCACGCAGCCGCAGCGACGTGCGCAGCAACGCGTAGCCAAGCACCAACAGCAGCACGCTCGACAGCAGCGTGGAGGCCCCGGGTCTGCCGGACAGCGCCAGCATGATCGCCACCACCAGCATCAACGCGGCACCGATCAGCGCAAGGCGGTCAACCAGCACCCGGAGCGCGCGGGGCACGCGTCAGTCCTCGGGGGCGTCCTTCGCCACGATGCGCTTGAACTCGGCTTCCAGGCGCTTGGTGAGCGGACCCACCACGCCCGAACCGATCTTGCGGCCATCGATGCTGCCAACGCCGATCACCTCGGCGGCGGTGCCCGTGAGGAACACCTCGTCCGCGGCCAGCACCTCGTCCATCTTCATGGGCCGCTCGGACACCTTCATTCCAAGCGCCGGCGCCAGCGTGTCGATGACGAAGCGGCGCGTGACGCCACGCAGGATGCCGGCCGTGACCGGCGGCGTGTTGATGGCGCCGTCCTTGATCACGAAGATGTTGTCGCCGGTGCACTCCGACACGAAGCCCTCGGTGTTCAGCATGATCGCCTCATGCACGCCGGCATCGATCGCCTCCACCTTGGCCAGGATGTTGTTCAGGTAGTTCAGGCTCTTGATGGCCGGATCCAGGCAGGCCGCGGGAATGCGCGGACGCTTGGCCACGATGATCGGCATGCCCTTCTCGTACATCTCGGCCGGGTACAGGTTGATGCGGTCGACGATGATGATGGTGCCCGCGCGTGGACAGTGATTCGGATTCAGGCCCAGCGAACCCTTGCCGCGGGTGATCAGCAGGCGGATGTAGGCATCCTTCAGACCGCTGGCACTCACGGCGCTGCGCACCGCGGCGTCCAGTTCAGACTGCGACAGCGCCGGCTTCAGGCGGATCGCCTCGCAACCATGCCACAGACGGTCCAGGTGCGACTTCAGCTTGAACACGCGCCCGCCGTACACGCGGATGCCCTCGAAGATGCCGTCGCCGTACAGCAAGCCGTGGTCGTACACGCTCACCATGGCTTCGTCGGGGGCGACGATGCGTCCATCGATCCAGACAACGGGGCCGGTAGCGGTCAGGGTCATAGGCCGAAAGAGTAGCAGTCCAATGTGTGGATCCAAACACGATCCGGACCGCAAATTCAACCTTCCCGATCGATGATGTCATCGAGCGTCCACTCCCCGCCCCTCGGCTTCGGACGACGCACGAGATCGGCATCGGTGAACAGGGCGTACGAACTCGGCCCACCGCCGCACTCCGGGCAGTGGTCTCCGAGCACGCCGCGCAACGGCTGACCGCACTCGCAGACCCACCACCTCCGCGGCAGCAGCTGGCTCAGGTGGCATGTATCGCACTCGGCGTGCCGATGCGCCAAGCGCATCCGCCTCCGGCATTTGGGACAGTCCATGGGTTCAAGTCGATCGGGATACGCCAGTCC
Organism: Planctomycetota bacterium; assembly: GCA_009924765.1. Lineage (GTDB taxonomy): Bacteria > Planctomycetota > Phycisphaerae > Phycisphaerales > SM1A02 > SYAC01. The sequence continues at coordinate 1,960 of RFQW01000358.1, forward strand.
TCGCACACGCCGGGGATTCGAGTTCAGCGTGGCCGTGAACACCAGCAGAAGCACGAAAAAGCAGGATCCGATGAGTGGAACCTCCCAGTTGGTGCGCGGATCGATCCAGTTCCATGGACGCCGGTCACTCCAAACGATCGCCCACACGAAGGCGCCAACCGAGGCAACCATGCCGAATCGCAGCAGTGAGCGAAGAAGCCGCGAGATGAAGCTGTGCACGCGAGCAGTGCACAGGATGCACTCGACTGCCAGACACAGACATGGCACGCCGACCACGATGGTCATCGGACCTATCGATGTGGACATGCGGTGCCAGACGCTCGATGCAACGAGAAACAGCCCCCAGGCCGCGATGACATGAGATCGCGAAGACATGCGCGCACCCTACGATTCGATTGAGGGGTGATGCAAACGCAGGCCCGGAAATTTCTTCAGGTGGGATCCTTACGCTCGCCGGGCGCGGAGCGATCGATGGACTTGTCCATGGAGTCGGTCAACAGCCCCGAGGAATGCCCGTCACCGACCGACGCATGACCGCT
>RFQW01000359.1 GCA_009924765.1 Planctomycetota bacterium
GGGCTCGGCTTCACCGCAAACCGCTGCGCGATCGAGGCGGCCTGCCACGCGCGCTGCTGCAGCGGCAGATTGGCGCGGTTCATCGCCACATTGTTCGGCACACCCATGGCGCGCGCTTCCATCGCGTCGAAGCGATCCAGGTTGCTTGCATCGCCCAGCGCCACATTGAACTCCAGACGGCGCTCCACCTGCTTGCCATCGGCGCCCACCAGCGGTCGACCCTGCGCATCGCGCTCCGTGCGCAGCACCACCAGCTTCACCTCGTGACCGGGCGGTCGCGTCTGCAGCGCTTCCGCCAGATCATTGCTGCTGGTCAGCTGCGCGCCATCGACCTGCTCGATCACGTCGCCAACCTTCAGGATCTTCTCCGCGGGCATGTCGGGCAGCGTGCCCTGCACAAGCACGCCGGGCCTTGCCAGCGGCGCGTTGCCCATGCGCACACCCAGCGCGCCACGCGGCTTCTCAACCGCTCGCCGCTTGGCGATGCCCAGCAACCGCTCGTGCACCTCGGGCGAAAGACCGGCGCGATCCAGCATGGCCCAGATCTCCGCATCCTCGATGCGCTGCGAACGCAACGCCTCACTGGCGCCTTCACGCACCTCGAACGACGGGTCATCCAGACGCACCACCAGCTCCTGCACCGCACCGCTCACGCGCACGCGCGCCAGTCGCTCCGGCGACAGCGTGTCCATGATCGCCAACTGCGCCTGCTGCCGGCGCTTGGCGAAGTCGGGCATCTCGATCGCGGGGTTGGCGCGATTGTTCGGCTTCATCACCGGCACGCGGATACCCGCCGGGGCATCGGGCCGGGCAGGTTGCGGTCGCTCGATGGGAGGTTCCAGCTGCGGCTCGAGCTGCGCCGGATCATCCTGCCGCGCGAACGCGAGCAGCGTCAGGCAAGCACTGAACGCAATCGCCGCTGCAAGGTGCCGGCGCGATCGCGCATCCAGTGCACCTTGCGAACCACCAACGCCAGCATGTCGCTGGCGCGGACGGACCCGAAGGTTCCGTGTCGGGCGATCGGCAGTGCGCACTCCGTGATGCACGCCTCCATCATAAGCGGCGCCACCATCTCCACCATCATCGCGATCGAAGGATCTCCATGCGCGCGGAATCCCTCGGCGAAAGCGGCCATGCGGTCCTCGCTCAGGTCCGCAGGCCAGGTGGCCACGCTCGAGGCACCGCCGGCGCGCGAACTGAACTGCAGCAGCGCATTGGCGAAGTCCACGATGGCCGGCTCCACGCGCGCGGCGTCGAAGTCGATCACGCCGGACACGCGCTCGCCCTCGAACAGCACATTGCCCGGGTGGAAGTCGCCATGCACCACCTGACTGTCCAGCGCGCCGTAACCAAGGCCCTCAACCTGATCCGCCGCCTCGCGGTAGGCGCTGGACAGCGTTTCGCAGGCGGCAAGCATGGCTTCGGCGTCCACGGTCGGATCGACGGCCCGCACGGCCTTGGGCACGCGACGCAGCGCCTCGAACACGTTCAGGCTGCCGTGAAAGCTGGCCGCTCGCACATGCCCGTGCCACTGCAGTCGAAGACCCGCGGCGTGCAGGCGACCCAGCGCATCGCCCGCCGCACGCGCCTGCGCCGGCGCGCGAAGCCAGCGTGCACCGGCGATCAATGGAAAGAGTTCGTAGGTGCCGCCGCCCCACTCCTGCCAGGTGGTGCCATCGCGTGCGGGCACCGGCACCGCCACCGCGACACCGGCCTTGGCGGCCGCTGCGATGAAGGCGTGCGAGAACGCCACGCGTTCAGACTCGTCGCGTCCGCGCGCACGGCGCTTCAGCACATAGCGGCCCCGCTGCGCATGCACGACCAGCTTGGGACTTGAGCGACTGCCGCCGGCCAGCGGCTCGGTCCACTCCACGGTGCCCAGATCCCACTTCGCAAGCGCCTCGGCCATGCCTTCGGCGGTCTCGCGAAGCGGCGATCCGTCACTCGGCATTCGCAGCCTGTTCCTTGATGCGGTCGATGGCGGTCTTCATGTCCACCACACGCGTGGCGATCTCGAAGTCGCTGGCCTTGCTCGCGATGGTGTTGGCCTCGCGCAGCATCTCCTGCGCCAGGAAGTCCAGCGTGCGGCCGATGGGCTCGGGATTGGCCGGATCCAGCAGCTTTCGGAAGGCCTGCAGATGGCCGCCCAGACGCTGGATCTCTTCGGCGATGTCGGCGCGCTCGGCGAAGGTGGCCACCTCGCGCAGCACGTCTTCCTGTCGCGCGGCGATGCCGGCCTCGGCCAGCATGGTGGCCATGCGCGTCTTCAGACGCTCGCCGTACAGGCGACTCACTTCGGGCGCGCGCCCGCGCACCTCGTCGAGCCGCGTCTGGATGGTCTGACCCAGCGACAGCAGCAGCGTTCGAAGCGCGGCACCCTCGTTCTCGCGCATCACGAAGAGCTGCTTGCATGCGTCTTCGAGCAGCCGCTCGATCACGGGCTTGGCGGCCTCGCACAGCGACAATCCGCCGTCATCCACGATCAC
>RFQW01000360.1 GCA_009924765.1 Planctomycetota bacterium
GCCGTGATGTAGTTGAAGAGCGCGTCGATCCACACGTAGATCACGTGGCCCGGATCGCCCGGCATGGGAATGCCCCAGGCGAAGTTGGTGCGCGTCATCGGCACATCCTGCAGGCCCTCGCGCAGGCGGCCAAGCACCTCGTTGCGACGCGCGGCAGGGCGCACGAAGTCGGGGTTGCCATCGAACATCGCCTGCAGGCGCGGCGCGAAGGCGCTGAGCTTGAAGTACCAGTTCTCCTCCTTGGCGCGCACCAGCGGTCGGCCACTGACGGGGCTCTTGTACTCGCACTCCTTGGCGCGCGTCTCGGTGAGGTAGTTCTCCTCGCCCTCGTCGTACCAGCCCTCGAAGGCGCCCTTGTACAGCACGCCCGCGGCCTTCAGTCGTTCCACCAGCGCCTGCACCTGCTTCTCGTGGCGCGGCTGCGTGGTGCGGATGAAGTCGTCGTTGGTCTGCTGGAACAGCCGCAGCACCTGCTCGAACTCCGCGGCGTTGCGGTCGGCCCATTCCTGCGGCGACACGCCGTTGGCGGTGGCGCTCTTCTCCACCTTCACGCCGTGCTCGTCGGTGCCGGTGAGGAAGAAGGTGTCGCGTCCGCGCAGCCGCATGGCGCGGGCCCAGGTGTCGCAGAGCGTGGTGGTGAACACATGGCCGATGTGCGGCTTGTCGTTCACGTAGTAGATGGGTGTCGTGATGCTGGCGGTGGCGGACATGGAGCTGCGAGTCTACGAGGTTCGGCGGTGTCGCCCGGTTCAGGGCGCTCCGATCGCCTCGCGCACGCGCTGCGCCTCGTCCGCCGTCTCGAAGCAGGCCACATGCAGCACGGGGCCATCGCTCCACACCAGCGCCGTGGCGTCACCGCCGGTCTGCTGCGCCAGTTCGCCCTCAAGCGTCATGTCCGGCATCAGCGGTCGCGGCCGCCCCAGCGAATCGAAGGAGATGAACTGCCCTTCATCGGCCGCCATGAACAGCACCACCCAGTGACCCGTCTGCTCGCCTTCGCCGCGATACACCAGCACGGCGCCGCGGTACTTGGCGCCCGGCGGCGATGCGGGGCCCACGCGCTTCAGGTGATAACCCATCGAGGCAAGGTTCTGCACCGCCGCGTTCCGACCGATGAGGCGCTGAACCAGCCCTCGTGCCTCCTGCAGGTTCAGGTCGGGTGCATCCTTCTCGCGCAGGGTTTCCATCACGGCGCCCAGACGCATGTCGCCGGCGGCGTCCACCATGTCCACCAGCGGCACGCCGCCAGACTGGCTCAGGCGGCCCGCGATCTGTGGTCCATAGATGCCGAACAGGATCGCCCCGGTCACCAGCAGCAGGCTCAGCGCGACCGGAAGTGCCGAGGGCCGATGGCTGAACAGGCCGGGCGGCGGATTCTCGGTGGGGGTCGGCGTCATGCAAGCCGCATGCTAAGTGCAAGGCGACCGCGCTAGGATGACGCCATGCGATGCCGCGTACCACCCCTGACCTGCCTGCTCGCGATCGCCTGCCTGCACTGCAGTGCCATGGCGCAGAATGCGCTGGACGCGGCATTGCAGGTGGGCAGTGGTGGCAAGAACGTCGCGACGGTTCAGGAAGACCTGCGCGCGCGCAATCTGGTGGTGACGGGCGACGTGTCGAATGGACGCGGCTTCCGCGGCAGCGTGGGCTACACGGCGGAGAACGATTTCCGCGGCGCCACCAGCGGCGATTCATCGCTGGCATTCCGGCAGGGTTCGGCCATGAGCGATCCCTCTTTGCTGCGCACGATGAGCGCCAACGAGGCGTACAACATGTCCAGCGTGGGTGCCCAAGTGAGTTACCGACACGATTTCGCGGACGTGACGCGCAAGGGCCAGACGGGCCTGGCCGGTGGATCACAGGAAGGCAGCAAGCGTCTGTTCGACGCCACCGGAACGCAGTTGAACATCAAGAGCCAGCGTGATGCCGATGCGCGCAGCACGCCGATGGTGCGGTACGAGAATGGCGAGGGGCAGGGTGGCGTGCTGACCGCCAGCACGCTGCGCGGCGTGCGGCGCGAGAGCGATCGCGATCGCCAGATGCAGGGCGTGGATCGACTGAGCCTGTACGAGGCTGCGCGGCTGCGAGATGATCTGCGCAACGGCCTGATTCGGATGGATGCGGTTCGGCCCGTGGATCAGAATCCATTTCGCGTGGCGGCACCGACCGACTCGGTGAACACGTCTTCCACCCGCGATGCACGCCAGCCCACCAAGGGCGACATTGCAGCGCTTCCGGCAGATGGGCGTCAGTCGGCCTACGACCAGATCGTTCGAGAGATCCGGACCAACTGGCTTGCGAAGGAGCGCGGTCTGGCTGCCGAAACCGAAACCGGAACTGAAGCCGACGCCGCAGCGAAGAAGGAGAAGCAGGATCAGAAGGATCAGGCGAAGGCCGATGAGGACCAGCTGAGTTCGGCATATGACCAGCTGAAGAAGCAGTTGCGCGGCGAACGGCCGATGACCGATGCGAACAAGGATCAG
>RFQW01000037.1 GCA_009924765.1 Planctomycetota bacterium
CAGGCGGCCGCGGATCACGCCGAAGCTGATGGTGTGCTGCGCGCCAAGCTTGATCGGCGTGGCCAGTTCCGCCTCGATGCAGTCGAAGGGCGTGGGCGGCAGGCCGATGCAGCAGCCGTCCCATCGGTTCTTCATCACCAGCAGTTCCTTCGTCTGCACGCCCCAAAGTGGCGGCGCCAGGAAGCCGCTGATCTGCACCCACTGACCGTTCAGGAAGTCGATGCGTGGCGGCACGGCCAGGCGGTCTGCCTTGGCGTCGATGGTTTCGTTGGCGCTGAACAGCAGCGGCCAGCCGATCACGAACGGATCCTGCTCGCTGCCGCTGCCGGTGAGCGTGAAGCGGCCGTCGAGCAGCAGCGTGCCGTCGGGCTCCCATCCGGTGGTGCCGACGCGTCCGGCGTCCCACGTGCGGCGCACCGGCAGGCCACCAGCCAGCGGCATGGTGTACACCTCGCGCGGACCTTCATAGGTTGCGGTGAACGCCAGCGTGGTGCCGTCCGGAGAGATCGACGGATCGCGTTCCTCGCCCGCGTGACTGGTGAGACGCGTGGCGTCGCCGCCCGCGGCATTCACGCGCCACAGGTCGCCTTCCGACACGAACACCACGGTGTCGCCGTGGATGGCGGGCATGCGGTAGTAGCCGCTCGTCGAGGGTGTCGAAGCGGTTGCATTGGCGAGGGCGGTTGCCACCAGGCACATGGTGACGAGCGCAAAGGCGCGGATCGTTGCATGGAGAAGCTGCATGGCGCGCGAGCCTACCGCGTGCGAAGCGGCAGAACAGCCGTGCGCGAAGCCCCGACGGCGTGCGGCCCGACGCGCCGCGTCACTCGCTGATGGCGGCGTGGATCTTGCAGTAGTTCTCGAAATCGGCCACGAACAGCTTCACCAGTTCGGGGTCGAAGTGCGTGCCGGCGCTGCGCTCGATCTCGTCGCGCACCTTCGCGTGATCCCACGGCTCCTTGTAGGCGCGGCGCGACATCAGCGCGTCGAACACGTCGGCGATGGCCACGATGCGCGCGAACAGTGGAATGCCTTCGCCCTTGGGTTCGGGCACCTTGCTCGCATCGATGCCCAGTTCGGTCAGGGTCTCCACGATCTGTTCGCGCGATGGATAGCCGGTGCCGTCCCACTTGGTCTGGTGATACAGCGTCACGTCGCGGATCGCGTCGTCCAGCGCGGTCTTGGTGCCGATCAGCGTCAGCGCGCCGATGTTCGTGTGCTGCTGCATCGTCCGGCGCTCGTCATCCTCCAGCTTGCCCGGCTTCTTCAGGATGGCGTCGGCGATGCCCACCTTGCCCACGTCGTGCAGGATGGCGGCGGGGCGCAACTGGTCAAGCTGCTTGAACATCTGCGCCTCGGGCATGCCGCGGCTGGTGGCCCAGGCCACGTACAGGCGCGTGGCCACCTGCGACACGCGCTGCACGTGTGCACCGGTCTCCTTGGGGTCGCGCAGCTCGGCCAGGCGCATCATGCGAAGCACCAGCGCGCGCGTCATGCTGGATCGCTCGATCGCGGACGCCGCCATGCCGGCGAAGTGCACGGCCAGCTTCTGGTCGTCCTCGGTGAACTCGGTGGCGGCGCCGGTGTCGGTGTCGCGCGGGTTGATCAGCTGCAGCACGCCCAGCAGCTCATTCTGGCTGCTGCGCATGGCCACCGAGATCACGGCGCGCGTGCGGAAGCCCGTCATCTTGTCGATGTGCGGATTGAAGCGGAACGACGCCGACTCCGGGATGTCGTAGGCGTCGCGCACCACCACCACGCCGTCCAGCGCGGCGGCGCCGGCCATGCTGGTGCGGTCGATCGGCAGACGCACCGGGTTGCCCGACACCACCAGCATCTTCTCACGGTCATTGGCGGCATCGTTGGCCGCGTGGCGGAAGCACAGCACGCCATCCTCCTGCATCAGGATGCTGCCGGCCTCGCAGTTGAATACGCCGCGCGCCTCGCCCAGCACGCGCGTGAGCAGGGTGTCCAGATCCTGGATGCTGCCGAACTCGTGGGTGAGGCGGTTCAGGGATTCGGTGCGCGCGCTCAGCGTCTTGCGCAGCAGCTCGTTGTTCTCGCTCAGCAGCTCCTCGCGCGACTTCAGCAGCAGGATCTCGCGGAGCTGCTGCAGGGTGTCCGGAGGCACCCATCCATCGGTGGTGACGGCGTTGCGCACGAAGTGAAATCCTTCGGCGTTCTGCGTGGTCTCCCGGATGTTCGCTGCGGGCTTGAACGGCGTCACGCAGTCCAGCTGCAGGGTGCTGCGGCCGGAGCTGGCGCGTTCGAGCGTGACATGCACCATCAGGCGCATGTCGCCGGCCGTCAGCGCGCGGGCAAGGTCGCTGAATTCGCCGGTGAACTGCGCGGCGCGCTGCAGGTCCGAGGTGAGCAGCAGCATGGCCTCGTGCACCTTGCGGCGGGCCACGGCCACATCGCCTTGCTTGCGAAGGATGACATCGGCGATCTGCATCAGGTGTTCCACCTCAGCACGATGCAGCTGGCGTCGTCGTGCGGCTTGCCGAGTTCCTCCACCAGTTCGCGTGCCAGCTGCGCGGCCGGCTTGAAGGCGTTTCGCGCGGCGAACATGCCGCCCGCCATCTCCGACAGTCCGTCCGTCCACATCATGATCAGGTCGCCACGCGCCAGTTCGCCTGTCTGCTCGAGCAGCGTGGGCAGGCGCTGGCCCAGCACGCCGTCCTTCGACACCGGTCTCCAGCTGGTGCCAACGCGTCGTGCAGCGCCGGTGTTGCCCACCCCCGCGTAGCGGAACAGGCGCCTGTTCGGCTCGATGAACAGCGCGCCCACCGCCGCACCGATCGTGCCCTTCAGTTGCGCGTGCAGTTCGGTGAGCAGGCGCTTCACGTCGCCGCTGGCATGCTGCATCACGAACTCGGACACGACGCGTGCGACCTCGTTGGCCGCGATGCCGTGGCCGGTGGCGTCGGTGATCACCAGCAGCAGCCCATCGTCGGTCTGCACGGCCATCGTCATGTCACGTAGCCCGACATCGGGCGCACATGCATGCCGATGTCCCACTGCGCGTTGGAGGGCTCCGCCGCGCGTGCGCTGCCGGGTGCGGCGGCGGGGACTCGCGGAGCCGGCATCACCGCGGCGCGCCGACCCACGATGCGCTTGCGCGCGTGCACATGCGTGCCCGCACCGGGCGTCGAGTTGATCGAGAAGGCGTCCGACATGCGCCGCACGCCGGGCAGACCCAGGCCAAGCGTGTTGCCGGTGGAGAAGTGATCGCGCATGGCCCGGTCCATGTCGGCGATGCCGGGCCCGCTGTCGTCGGCCCACACCTCGATGTCCACGCCATCGGTCGCCTGCACGCGGTTCACCCGCACGGTGCCGCGCCCCGCGTACTTCACGATGTTCGAGGCCAGTTCCGAGATGATGGTCGCCACCAGCGTCTGGTCCACTTCGGCGGCGCCAGTCAGCAATCCCGCCTCGCGAACGCGCCGGATGCCCACGGTCACGTCCACCGCGTCCTTCACCGGAAAGGTAAGCGTGTTGGAGGGTGCTTCAACCATGCGCGTCCGGGCTGGGGCTTGAATCGATCGCATGCAGGGCTTCGTCGAGTCCCAGGAAGGCGTGCACGCCGCGCACATCGGCATCCGCCTCCAGCAGATGCACGATGATGCCGGGCTTCAGGCCCACGAAGATCACCTTGGCGCCGAGCATCTCGGCCATGCGAGCGATCTTGCGCAGTTCCCCGAACTCCATGCTGTCCATGAACGGCACCGCCGACAGCTCGAAGATCGCCGACTGCGCGCCATCTCGCTGGATGCCCTCCAGCGCGACGCGACGAACCTCGTCCAGCATGTCGCCGGACAGGTCCTGGCTCACGGTCACCACCAGGCAGCCGCGCACGCGGGTTCCGGTGACGCTGGTTGTGCCTGGAACGCTCATGGGGCGCTGGGGTGCGTTCGGATCAGCCCGTCGCGATCAGCTTGCGATCCACGCCCACGGCACGCAGCGCCAGCTCGAAGCTGTCGCGCAGCGTGGCGGTGGTGCGCACCTCGCCGATGTTCACGCCCAGTTCCACCAGGGTTCGGGCGATCGCCGGCGACAGGCCCGACAGGATCGTCTCGCAACCCATCAGCTGCGTGGCCTTGGTGATCTTCAGCAGCTGGTTGGCCACGGCGGTGTCCATCGAGCTCACGCCGCTGATGTCCATCACGAACACCTTGGCGCGGGTCTCGGCGATCTTGGACAGCGTCTTGTTCATCACGTCCTGCGTGCGCTGCGAATCCAGGATGCCCAGCAGCGGCAGCAGCAGGATGCCTTCCCAGATCGGCGTGACCGGCGTGGACATCTCCATCAGCGCCTTGGCGCCGGCGGAAAGCTTCTCGCGGTTGATGCGCGCGATCTCCTCGATCACCACGAAGGCGTCCAGGTACATCAGCTTGGTCAGCGACGAGATGGTGTCGTCCAGGTCCTTCACCTCGCCCTTGGCCTTGCGAAGGCGGTCGGCCATCAGGTTGGTGCTCACGGCCATGCCCGCGAAGTAGATGTCGTTGGGCAGGTCGATGTGCGCGTGCACCGCACCCACGTGCTTGCGCGCATCGAACCACGCCTGGTTCAGGTCGGCCTCCAGGAAGGTGTTCCAGTTCACGCGCTGCAGCTGCTTCACGCGATCCAGGCGGCTGGGGTTGCTCGCGAAGAAGGTCTGGTACTCGCGGTGCTGGGCCATCCAGGTGTAGAAATCGGCGATGAACGCGTCCAGTTCGCGCTTCAGCACGGGTGCCGCGCCGCGAATGCGCTTGATGTCCGCGTCGCGGATGTCGAACTTGTTCAGGATCTCGTTGATGGTGGTCTGGGGCATGGATTGCACTCCGAGGTTCTTGCGCTGCAACACGAACGAATCTGCGAGTGTAACCAGTACCCATAACCCACCCAATCAGGGACGGGGGTCGTTATAGGCCGCGCCCGCGAACCTGTGGTGGTATCACTCTGCGCAAGGCCCTCTCATGCACCAGCCACCCAAGCCTGCCGCCAAGGGCATCACCTCCACGCCGCAGCGCAACAACGATCTCGCGCGCGTGGCGGAACTGGCCCGCACGGGCAAGCTGCACGAGGCGGTGGCCATCACCGAGCGATATCTGCGGCCCGGCACCAGCGATCCCGACTTCCTGCGCTATCGCGCGGTGCTGGAGAAGCACCTGGGCAACATGTCCGCAGCGCTGCGCTGGGCCGCCGCGGCCGAGGCGGTGTTCAGTCATCCCGAAACGCTCCTGATCCTTGCGCGCGCCGACATGCGTGCGGGCAACACCGAGCAGGCGCTCGAGCGCTGTCGCCGCATCCTGCACATGTCGCCGGGCAACGCGCAGGCGCGCCTGCTGCTGGCCGAAACATTCGAGTCGGCCGTGCGCGTGGACGAGGCCGCCGCCGCGCTGGAAGACCTTCGCACCAATCCGCAGGGCGTGGACGCCGCCATCGCCGAGCGCGCCGAGCATCTGCGCGCCAGCGTGCTGGTGCATCGCGATCAGCATGCGCAGGCGATCGAACTGCTCGATCGAACCGTTCTCGCTTCAAGCACCAACGAGCCGCTGCTTCGTCGCGCGTGGTACCTGCGTGCCAAGGCCTGCGACCGCATGCGGCGCTACGGCGAAGCCTTCGAATCCGCCACGCGCGCCAATGCCATTCGTCAGGCGGTCTATGACCCGTCGCAGTACGAGCAGGCCGTGAACGAGCTCATGCGCGTGTGGACCCGCGACGCCATGCGCGAGTTCCCGACCAGCGACTCCACCAGCGAGGTGCCGGTGTTCATCGCCGGCATGCCCCGCAGCGGCACCAGCCTGATCGACCAGATCGTGGACGCGCACGCGCAAGCGGGGGGCGTGGGTGAAACCAAGGGCATCGAAGCATTCGCCATGCAGCTGGAGCAGGCGTGGAATCCCGACCTGCCGCCACCCGACTGCTTCGGCGCCATGCGCGACCGCGCCTTCAAGAACGCGGCGCAGGGGTACCTGGGCATGTGCGGCAAGCTTGCGCCGGGCGCGGTGCGCGTGGTGAACAAGGCGCTCAGCAACAACCGCATGATCGGCGTCATCGCGCGCCTGTTCCCGCGCTCGCGCATCATCCATGCGCTTCGCGACCCGCGCGACGTGGCGGTGAGCTGCTTCATGGGCGGCTTCAACAACGCCACCTATCCGTGGACCACGCGCATCGACTGGATCGCCGCGGCGTGGGCGCAGAGCCAGCGCCTGATGGAGCACTGGAAGCGCGAGACCGACCTGCCCATCCTGGATGTGCGCTACGAGGACGTGGTCACGAACCCCGACACCGAGTTTCCGCGCTTCATCCAGTTCCTGGGTCTGCCGTGGGACGAGGGCTGCAGGCGCTTCCACGAATCGCGGCGCACGGTGCGCACGCTCAGCTACGACCAGGTGAACCGCCCGCTGTACGCCACCAGCGTGAACCGCTGGCAGCACTACGAGAAGTTCCTGCAGGGCGTGGCGTGGCCCACGTACGGTTGAAGCGGCGCGTCTTCTGGCGCGAAGAACTGAGGCCTGATCGAGATTGTTCTGGCGCAGGGCCCGGCCGAAAGGTCGGGCCCTGTGCATTGGGCGACCCCGGCTGTCGGCATCAGTGTGACACCGATGCAATTCACGACGCGATAGATTCGCCTCATGCCTGCCACCGCATCCGCGGCGCCTCGATCGCGCTCGAACAAGGCTGGATACCGAACCGCCTGATCACCTCACGGCAACTTCAATCCAACTTCCCATGAAGACCATCGCCCTCGCCGTCGCGCTCGCCATCATGCAACTGAACGCCTTCGCGCAGGACAAGCCTGCCGTTTCGAAGGTCGCGGACGCACCGCCCGATCTTCCCACGTGGAAGAAGCTCACAACCGAGGCCTACCCCGGCAAGCAGGACGACATCTTCTTCGTGAACGACAAGGTGGGCTGGTACGGCAACGGCGCTGGCAAGGTGTTCCACACCACCGACGGCGGCACCACATGGACAAAGCAGTGGGAGAACAGCGTTCATCGACGAGAAGGTGGGCGTGCTGGGCAACATCGGCCCCGGCTACTTCCCGGGTGTCACCGATCCGGTGCCCGTGTATCGCACCGAGGATGGCGGCACCACATGGACGCCCGTCACCACGATCGAGGGCGCACCGGTGGTGGGTCTGTGCGCATTCGACATCGTGCAGGTGCCGTTCATCAATGCCGGCAAGCTGGACAAGCGTCCGCGCATCATCGGCGTGGGTCGCGTGGGCGGGCCCGTGGCGTATATCTGGTCCGACGATCTGGGCAAGACCTGGAAGCAGGGCAAGGTGCCCGACATCGGCGCCATGGCCTTCGACGTGAAGTTCCTTGATGAGAAGCGCGGATTCATCGCCTCGGCCACCAACGCCGATGTTTCCAGCGCCCATGCACTGATTCTCGCCACCCAGGATGGAGGCGCAACATGGCAGCAGGTGTATCGCTCCGAGCGACCCTTCGAGACCACGTGGAAGTTCTCGTTTCCGACCGATCAGGTCGGTTACTGCACCGTGCAGTCGTACAACCCCGATCCCGAGGCGTCGGTGCGCTACGTGGCCAAGACACTCGACGGCGGCAAGACCTGGAAAGAGCTGCGCCTGGTGGATGATCCGGCCGTGCGCGAGTTCGGCATCGCGTTCGTGGATGCCGACACGGGCTGGGTGGGCGCCATGCCGCACGGCTTCGCCACGGTGGATGGTGGCGTGACATGGCATGACGTGAAGTTCGGCAACGCCGTGAACAAGATCCGTCTCATCCGGACGGCCGAGGGCGTGACGGGCTACGCGATCGGCGTGGATGTGCACACGATGCACATGCCGGCGAACGATCACAAGCCAGCCGCGCCGCCAGCCGACATGACGAAGGAAACCGCGCAGCGCGCGATGGAACTGCGTCAGCAGGCCATGGAAGCGATTGGCGCGAAGGCATTCGACAAGGCGCGCCCGCTTGTGGACGAACTGGTGCGCATCGATCCCGTGGCCGATGCCTATGCGATGGCGGCGGCGATCGATGTCGCGCAGGGCCGCACGAACGAGGCGTTCGGCGCTCTGGACAACGCCGTGCGCCTTGGCGCCGACGATCCGGTGCTGGCACTCGCCGATGACCTGCGGGATGGCGACGATTGGAAGTCGCTCCGCACCGATCCGCGCTTTGCGCCGCTGCTTGCGCGCGCTCAGGCAGCGCGGTGGAAGGCACAGCTGTTGCAGTTTGCCGCCACAACGGGCGAAACGCCCGCCGTGTCGCGCTACAGCACCAAGGACAACGCTTACCTTGCCGCGCTGCGCACCAAGTACAACCTGGACGCCATCATTGCCGGCTGCCGCGGCGACATGGAGCGCGTGAAGATGATCTGCGCATGGGTGCACACGCGTTGGAGCCACGTGGGCGATGCCAACAGCCAGCCCCATGACCCGATGGGTCTGCTTGATGCCGCCGCAAAGGGCGACAACTTCCGCTGCGTGGAGTACGGCATCACCGTCGCTGGCTGCCTGAACGCGGTCGGCCTTCCCGCCCGCGTGGTGGGCGCGCGCAGCGCGGATGTGGAAACCCGTCCGTTCGGCGCGGGACACGTGTTCGCCGAGGTCTGGCTGGCCGATCGCAAGAAGTGGATGTTCGTCGACGCGCAGATGAACATCGTGGGCGAGTCGGGAAGTGGCGAGCCGCTCAACGCCCTCGAGTTCCGCAACGCGCTCGCCGAGCCGCGGCCGGCGTTCGTGTACCCGGATGGGCTCGCGATGTGCATGTATTACTTCGACTACCCGAACGACGAGCGCTATCCCATAGACACGCGCGCGAAGGGTTCGATCACGCTGGGTCCGGTGGGGGCGCCCGAGCCGAAGGTGTTCCAGCGCATCTGGCCGGACCATTCCGAGCGCTACACGCACGACCCAGCCGTGGTGTACGCGCCGCCTGCAACGCCGGAGTGAAACGCGCGGTTTGGCTCGTCGGCGTGGGCGTGCGGTTTGGCTCTCGCCGCCCGGCGCCTCAAGCGTCGCACATGGCGCCGAAGTCGAGAAGCAGCAGCGCAAGGTCGCTTCCGGTGACCACGCCGTCGCCATCGACATCGGCGGGTGAACCGACGGTGCCGAAGTCGAGCAGCAGCACGGACACGTCGCCTGCGTCCACGGTGCCGGAGCCGTCCACGTCACTGAGCGGGCGACATGCCTCGGCCAGCGCCGCGTTGTAGAAGGCCCATTGACTTGGCCCCAGCGCAGGCAGCAGGTCGCTGGCGGAGTGCCCGATGCCGGGCGCCACGGTGAGCGTGTGCGGCACGCCAAGCGAGGTCAGCAACGCGTCGAAATCCTGATTCATTGGCAATAGCGTGTCCAGCGATCCGATCGCCTGTCGCACCACGGTGCGCCGGCCGATCACGGCCGCGGCATTCGCGGCGACAACCGTCTTCGGGTGCTGCAGCGTGTAGTACGCCGGATCACTGCCCCACACGCTCTCGTAAATGAGCGCACGCTTGGCCGGCGGAATGTCGCTGCCAAGCGGCGCCTGCATGAAGTCGTCCTGAATGGGCCCCGCGCCCAGCATGGACACGCCCGCAAAAAGATCGGTGCGCCTGAAACCCAGTCGCCCCGGGCCCTGGCCACCCATGCTGAATCCCTCCAGGATCCGGTGCCGGCCGCCGATGGTGCGGTAGTTCGCGTCCACGAACGGCAGCAGTTCATCGATCACCACGCGCTCCATCGGCACACGGCCATCCTTGGAGTTGCACCACATGCTGTAGGACATGCCGTTGGGGAACAGCACCAACATGGGCGGAATCACGCCTTGCGCCATCGCGGTGCCGAAGTA
>RFQW01000361.1 GCA_009924765.1 Planctomycetota bacterium
CAGCGCCACGGCTTCGTGTGGAATGCCGTTGTTGATGCGGTACACGATGGCGCGGTCGGTGAACAGCGAGGCCATGCACTTGCGCACCGCCATGTCCAGCGCTTCGGCGCCGCGCACATGCAGATACGACTCCTGCTGGCCGGCGAACGAGGCGGTTGGCAGATCCTCGGCGGTGGCGCTGCTGCGAGCGGCCACATCCATGCCGGCGGCCTGATCCACATGCACCGCGCTGCTGGCGGACAGTTGCTGATACGCCTCCATCAGCTGCGTGCGGACCAGGTTGGGCAGCGGCGCCTGCGTGATGCGCGCGCGGATGGTGGCGGCGGTGGCGGCCAGTTCGCGGGTATCGCCGGGCGAGATCGACTGCATCTGCTGCGCCACCCAATCCGTCAGGCCAGCCTCGCGAAGGTGCAGGCGGAACGCGTCGGTGGTCACCGCGAAGCCATCAGGCACCCGGATGCCCAGCGGCGTGAGTGCGCTCAGCATCTCGCCCAACGAGGCGTTCTTTCCACCCACCAGCAGCAGGTCGGTGGCGCGGATCTCCGCGAGTGGCAGCACCAGTCGCTGCGTTCGAAGCGTGCTGGAACCGCGCAACAGCAGTTGCGGCGCCGCGATGATGCCTTGTCCGTTCGAGTGCATGCGCACCTCCGTGCGTGCAGCCTAGAAACGGTTGGCTGCAGCACGGCCCGCCAGCGACGGGTTGACACAA
Source organism: Planctomycetota bacterium (assembly GCA_009924765.1). Classification (GTDB taxonomy): domain Bacteria; phylum Planctomycetota; class Phycisphaerae; order Phycisphaerales; family SM1A02; genus SYAC01. The sequence goes on from RFQW01000361.1 coordinate 710, forward strand.
GAACTCGTGGCGATGTCAGGTGTGTTCACGCATCGCCTCGCGTGCGCGCGAGGCATGTGCGACCGTCACTGCGGTCGCGTGTTCTTGCGCGCATGCGATTGCGCTGTTTCCAGCGAGTCGGCCAGATGCAGCAGGGCATCCAGTCGCGCCATGCGCAACGCCTTCTCCACCTCGGCGGCAGGCGACAGCACCACGGTGGGGTGCTTGTCCGCGGCCAGCGCGCGGCTGACCTGCAGCAGCAGGCCGATGCCGAGCGAAGCAAGGAACGACACCTGCGACAGGTCGATGATTGCGGGCTTGCGACGGCTGGCGGTGGATGCAAGCAGCTTCAGTTCAATCGCCTGCACGCCGCTCAGGTCGAGCGGACCGATGATCTGCACATGCGAGTGGTCGCCGTCGGTCTCGATGATCGCAATCGTGGTCGCCATGCGGTGCAGCCTATCGGGCGGCCGCCGCGCGCAGGTGGCGTGCGCGTTTCAAAAAGAAGAAGGAAGCGCGTTCCAGCGCTTCCTTCTGCATGTTCCTTGTTGGATTCCGCTGCTCAGGCCACGTCGCGGCGGCGACGGCACACCACGGCCGCCAGGCCGATCAACGCCGCGGCGCCCGGTGCGGGCACCGGCACGGCGAAGAACAGGTTGTCCACGGTGGGGAACACCGAGCCAGCGCCGGCCGCGGTGATCGTGAGACCCGCGATGGCCGAGCCAGTCGAGAAGAACCCGGCGAAGGCCGACGCGCTGTTGGTGAACAGGATCGAGCTGCTGCCATCAGCCAGCGTGACCTGCACCAGGCTGGGCACCGCGGTGAAGGTGCCATCGGTTCCGAAGAAGTTGCCGGACACGCCCTGCACGCCCGGAGCAAAGCTGAAGGTGGGGTCGACGGTGGCGAACAGGCCACCCTGCGCGCGCAGGCCGCCGGTGGCGGTGGCCGTCCAGGTGACGCCGCCAACCGAGCTGCTGAAGCCCGAGCTGTACACGCCGTCGGTGATCGAGTTGAAGTCTTCCGTCACCACGCTGAGTGCCTGATACGCCGTGTAGGCATCCCAGACATTCTGCTGCGAGAAGGAGATGATGGTGGCCGAGGCGCTGCATGAAAGCGCGGCAACGCCAAGCGCTGCACAAGCGAGGGTGCGGGTCTGCATGATGGGGAACTCCAACTGCAAGGGAACAGGGGAACAGAGAGGGAACGCGAACAACGTTTCGTTGAACACTCCGGTCGCCTGAACAACGGGGGGAACGGAACTGGCTGGCCGAAGGGGGAACGCCAACGAGAACGTCCCGAAGATAGGTCGGCCGTCCGGGCGTGGCAAGCCCACCTTTGGCTGAAGAATTCCTGGCCAGGGTCGCCGCCAAGGGGGACAGGGCGGCCTCCGGGCCTCTGGCCGCCGGAATCGCCCCTTTCCGGGCGCGGTGCGTGGCGCCGGCAGCCTTCTGCCGGAAAGTTCTTGATCGGGGTGCACGGGTGGTTTAGGTTGCGTCACCGCTCACCGTGGTCGTGGGCGGCATTCGTTCACCGGCGCCCCTGCAACGGGGCCCACAAAGAAGCTCAGAGAGAAGTTGTCATGCAGTTCCGTCCTCTTGGTCTCGCCGTCTGCAGTCTGCTCGCACTCACCGGAAGCGCCCTTGCGCAGGGTGGCTTTGTGCATGCGTGGGGTGATGCCGACGTGGGTCTGCCGCCAGCCAGCACCGGCTACGTGAGCAACGTGGTTGGTGGTGGCAGCTTCGCGGCGGTGCTTCGCATCAGCGACGACCCGGCGCGCGGCGGCACCGTGTT
>RFQW01000362.1 GCA_009924765.1 Planctomycetota bacterium
AACAGCGAGGTGGGACACCAGAACCTGGGTGCCGGTCGCGTGGTCGATCAGGAACTCATGCGCATCACGCGCGCGATCCGCAGCGGCGAATTCGCGCGCAACGCCACGCTGCTGCAGACCTTCGAGCGTGCCAAGGCGAGCGGTCGCGGCGTGCATGTGATGGGTCTGCTCAGCGATGGTCAGGTGCACAGCGACCTGCCGCATCTGCAGGCCATCCTGGAACTGGCGCATGCGCAGGGTGTGCCCAGCGATCGTCTGTTCGTGCACGCCTTCACCGATGGCCGCGACACCGCCGCCGAAGGTTCGCTGCACTACATCCCGTGGCTCGAGGGCGTGCTGCAGAAGACGGGCGGTCGCATCGCCACCGTGTGTGGCCGCTTCTTCGCCATGGATCGCGATCACCGCTGGGAACGCGTGAAGCAGGCGTTCGACCTGCTGTGCGGACGCGGCGGTGCGCGCGCGGCCACCGCGTTGCAGGCGGTGCAGCGCAACATCGCCAACCCGGTGGGCCCCACGCAGAAGGGTGACGAGTTCCTGCCACCCACGCGCATCCTGGATGCCGGCGTGATCGCCGATGGCGACAGCGTGATCTTCTTCAACTTCCGCGGCGACCGGCCGCGCGAACTGTGCAAGGCGTTCATGCTGGACGACGCGGCATGGGCGGCGGTGCAGGGCGGCGGCTTCGATCGCTCGCCGTGCCCGCGCAACCTGCATTTCGCAACCATGGCCGAGTACGAGCGCGGCCTGCCGGTGCATCCCATCTTTATGCGGCCCACGAAGATGCAGGGCATCCTGGGGCAGGTGGTGAGCGATGCGGGGCTCACGCAGTTCCGCTGCGCCGAGACGGAGAAGTTTCCGCACGTCACCTTCTTCTTCAACGACTATCGCGAGGAGCCGTTCCCCGGCGAGCGGCGCGTGATCGTGCCAAGCCCCAAGGATGTTCCCACCTACGACCTGAAGCCCGAGATGAGCGCGGCGGGTGTGCGCGATGCGGTGCTGGCGCGACTGGCCGCGCCCGATTGCGAAAACCTGATCGTGGTGAACTTCGCCAACCCCGACATGGTGGGCCACACCGGATCGCTGCCCGCGGCCATCAAGGCATGCGAGGTGGTGGATGCGTGTGTGCAGGCCATCATCGATGCCACGCTTGCACGCGGTGGCGAGCTTGTGATCACCGCCGATCACGGCAACGCCGAACAGATGAAGGACCCCGTGACCGGTGCCCCGCACACCGCCCACACCAACTTCACGGTGCCGCTGACGGTGGTCGGCCAGCGCTGGAAGGGCGCCCACCTGCGCGAGGGGGGGCGGCTGGGGGATGTGGCGCCAACCCTGCTGAAGATGCTTGGAATGGGGGTTCCCGCCCCCATGACCGGGGTGGCACTCCTATAAATGGATGCGTTTTTGGGTTTCGGCCCGTCCCGACCCCCAAAACGAGTGCAAGATCGCTCTGACATGACCACCCGCCTCGCCATCGTCGCCGCATTCGCGCTTGCCATGCCAACCCTCGCCGCCCCGCCTCAGGTGGAGTGCTGGCTGCTGAACGAGATCGGCCGCACCGGCTACAACGGCCTGGAAGCCGACGTGCAGCAGGTGAAGTACAACGCGTCGTACGTGTATGTGTCGTGCAGCTCGGTGCCGGCGTACAGCATCGGTCCGTGGCCGGCCAACCCCAACACGCCGGTGGATGGCAACTGGGGCTTCCGCATCACGCGCAATCCAACCCCCAAGACCGGCACCAAGACCGCCACGGGCCTGGGTCACATCGGTGTGTGGGTGAACGGCGTAGCCATCTACAACGCCAGCGACGCGCGCAGCTACAACAACAAGAACGTGTGGCACCAGAACGCCATCATGGTGGAGGGGCCCAGCTTCGACGCCTGCGGTGGTCACCCGTCGCCCAACGGCGAGTACCACAACCACCAGAACGCGGCGTGCATCTTCGACGAGAGTCCGTTGATGCACTCGTCGATCGTGGGCTTCGCCTTCGACGGCTATCCGGTGTACGGGCCATACGCCTACGCGAACACCGATGGCACGGGCGATATCCGGTTGATGCGCAGCAGCTACCGCAAGCGCAGCATCACCACGCGCACCACGCTGCCCAGCGGCACCGTGCTCACCTCGGCCAACTACGGCCCAGCGGTCAGCGGCACCTATCCACTGGGCTACTACATCGAGGACTACGAATTCGTGACGGGCATCGGTGATCTGGACACAAGCAACGGGCGCTTCTGCATCACGCCCGAGTATCCGCAGGGCACCTACGCATACTTCGTCACCCTGGATTCCAGCGGCGCGCCGGCCTATCCGTACATGATCGGCCCCAGCTACTACGGCGTGGTGGACACGCTGAACACCACCAGCGGCAAGATCACGCCCGCCAGCGATGCGGTGACCTACAGCATGTTCGATCTGGACGAGTCGGGCGCGACCGATCTGGGTGACCTGTCCTACATGCTGCTCAACATCGG
>RFQW01000363.1 GCA_009924765.1 Planctomycetota bacterium
GGCCCCAGGATGGCGCGGATCTCCTCCACCTTGTGCGGATTGCCCGTGGCCACCACGATGTCGCGCACGCCGCTCACGTCTGCAGCACGCCGGTGCGCAGCGGCGCGTCCATGGGCGCCATGTGTGCCAAAGCCAGCGCGAAACCCAGCTCCTCGCGCGTCTTCGCGGGCTCGATGATGCGATCCACCCAGCCGCGGCTGGCGGCGTAGCGGATGTCCTGCTGCTCGGTGTAGCTGGCGGTGATCGCCTTCAGCAGCTGCGCGCGCATCGCCTCGTCCACCTTCTCGCCCTTGCGTTCCCGCGCCGCCAGATCGATCTGCAGCAGCGTGCCGGCCGCCTGCGCCGCACCCATCACGCTGCAGCGGGCACCCGGCCACGCGAGCGTCAGGAAGGGATCGAAGGCGCGGCCGCACATCGCGTAGTTGCCGGCGCCGAAGCTGCCGCCCACGATCAGCGTGATCTTGGGCACCACGCAGTTGCTCATGGCATTCACCATCTTGGCGCCCGCGCGGATGATGCCGCCCTGCTCGCTGTCGCGGCCCACCATGAAGCCGGTGGTGTCGTTCACGAACACGATGGGCACGCGGCGCTGGTTGCACTCCAGGATGAACCGCGCGGCCTTGTCGGCGCTGTCGTCGTAGATCACCGCCGGCATGTTCATCGACTTGCTCGGTCCCGCCTTGCCGCCGGGCATCTGCCGCTCGGTCATCTTTCGCTGATTGGCCACGATGCCGCACGGCAGCCCGTTGATCGTCGCATAGGCGCACACCAGGCTTCGTCCGTGCTCCGCGCGATATTCATCGAGCGAACCCCTGTCCACGAAGCACTTCAGAAGGTCGACCATGTCGTACTGCTTCGCCGGATCGCCGCTGAACACGTCCAGCGCATCGGCCTCGGGGCGCTCGGGGCCCGCCACCTTGCCCTCGGCCTTGGCCATCTTTCGCGCCGCGTTGTGCTTGGCCATCAGGCTGCGCAGGCGCGTGATGCAGCTTGGATCATCCTTCTCGCGGAAGTCGATCGTGCCGCTGATCTGCGCGTGCATCTGCGCGCCGCCCAGTTCCTCGCTGGTCACTTCCTGACCGATCGCCGCCTTCACCAGCGCGGGACCGGCGAGATACAGGCCGCTGCCCTCGGTCATCAGCAGCGTGTCACACAGCACGGGCAGGTAGCCGCCGCCCGCCACGCAGTTGCCCATGATCGCCGCCATCTGCGGAATGCCCATGCCGCTGTAAACGGCGTTGTTTCGGAAGATGCGACCGAAGTCGTCGGTGTCGGGGAACACGTCCTCCTGCAACGGAAGGAACACGCCCGCGCTGTCCACCAGATACAGCAGCGGCAATCGCGCGCGCTCCGCGATCATCTGCGCGCGAATGATCTTCTTGCAGGTCATCGGGAAGAACGCGCCCGCCTTCACGGTGGCATCGTTCGCCACCACCATGCACGGACGCCCCTCCACCACGCCAAGCGTGGTCACCACGCCGGCCGCGGGAGCGCCGCCGTACTCGCGGTACATGTTCCAGGCGGAGAGAAGTCCGCACTCAAGACGCGGCGTGCCCTTGTCCAGCAGCAGGTCGATGCGCTCGCGGGCCGTGAGTCGGCCGTGGCGGTGCTGTCGCTCGATGCCGGAGGGGCCTCCCCCCTGTTCCACCTTGGCGGCTTCGGCCAGATAGGCGTTGACGGCGTCTCGAAGGGTGCTGGGAGCTGCTGCAGCGGTCATGGGGGGTCAGAATAGGCGGTTTTGGGGCCTTCCATGCCGCGCGCGGGTGGTTCGCATGGGTTTCGCAACCCCCCCTGAAGGCATGTCTTGCGGAGAGCGGTCCGTTTCGATTACACTCGCCCCTCCAAAACTTCCCCAAAGAGAGACGAACGGAACCATGATTTCAGCCACCGCCAAGAAGAAGGCCATCGCCACCAGCAAGCGCCACGATACCGACTCGGGTAGCCCCGAAGTGCAGGTGTCGGTGCTCACCGAGCGCATCGTGTCGCTCCAGGATCACTTCAAGTCCAACCCCAAGGATCACGGCAGCCGCCGCGGTCTTCTGCTGATGGTTGGCCAGCGCAACCGACTGCTCCGCTACCTGTCGCAGGTGGACCGTGAGCGTTACAACGCGTTGATCCAGAAACTCGGCCTGCGCAAGTAAGTCAGGCACCCCCGCCCACGGCCGATGGCGGCAGTGGGCGATGCGCGTTCAAGCAAAGCGCGTCTCGCCTTCTGCCCCCCTGGTCGCAGGGCGGGGTCTCTTTCACTCCATTCTCACATCCAACCAGGAGACCCAAACAATGGGCAAGCATGTTCCAGCAACCGTCGAGACACAGATCGGCGGACGCACCTTCAAGCTCGAGACCGGCAAGGTGGCCAAGTTGGCCAGCGGCGCCGTCATGTGCACCTTCGGCGAGACCGTGGTGCTCGCCACCGCCGTGCGCGCCAATCCGCGCGCGGGCATCGACTTCT
>RFQW01000364.1 GCA_009924765.1 Planctomycetota bacterium
CACTCGCGCCGCAAGGCGCACAACAACTTCGGCAAGTAATCGCGGGCTTTCACCTCCGGGCATGTCGCCCGACCCGCGGTGAACGATGGATTCCACTTCGGAATCGCCGAGCCTTCAGGAGGAGCCCCCAATGGGCGGACGCATCACTCACAGCGAGAAGCAGCTTCAACCCGATCCCCGCTACCAGGACACCACGGTGGCGAAGTTCATCAACTGCCTGATGTACGACGGCAAGAAGGCCACCGCGCAGAAGGTCGTGTACGCGGCCTTCGACGCGATCCAGGCCAAGCTGGACAAGGAAAAGCCCGAGAGCATGCCGCGCACCGCGATCGAGGTCTTCCAGAAGGCCCTCGAGAACGTGCGTCCCGTGGTCGAAGTGCGCTCCAAGCGCGTCGGCGGCGCCAACTACCAGGTGCCGATGCAGCTCAACCGTCGTCGCCAGCAGAGCCTGACCTTCCGCTGGATCCTCGAGGCCACCCGCGAGGAGAAGGGCAAGCCCATGCACCTGAAGCTGGCCGGCGAACTGTTCGGCGCGGCCAAGGGCGAAGGCAAGGCCGTTCAGACCAAGGAAAACACCCACCGCATGGCCGACGCCAACAAGGCGTTCGCGCACTTCGCGTGGTGAAACCGGGCTTCGCGGTTCGGGGCCACTGGTCCTGAATCGAATGCAAGCACCTCAGCGCCCGCTGGTGTCGGCCAGCGGGCGCTTCTCTTTTTGGGTGGCGCTGGGAGAATGCGCTCGTGACCGAGATGCACCAGAGGCAGATGTTGCTCGACTGGCTGGGTGCCGAAGGGCAGCGGCGGCTGCGTGATGCGCACGCGCTGGTGGTGGGCTGCGGTGCGCTGGGCGGCGTGATCATCGAGTGGCTGGCGCGCGCCGGGGTGGGGCAGTTGACCCTGGTGGATCGCGACGTGGTGGAGGCCAGCAACCTGCACCGACAGGTGCTGTTCACGGAGCGCGATGCGCGCGATGGCGTGGCGAAGGCCGAGGCGGCGGCGCGGCGGGTGCGCGAGATCGCCTCGGGCGTGCGCGTGCATGCATGTGTGGAACATCTGGGCCCGGGCAATGCCGCGGAATTGGCGCGCGGCACGGGCGTGATCGTGGACGGCCTGGACAACATCGAGACGCGCCTGGTGCTGAACGACCTCGCCGTGCGAGATGGCACGCCGTACATCTATGCGGCGGCGGTGGCGATGCAGGGGCGATCGATGGCGGTCATGCCCGATGGCGCGTGTCTTCGCTGCGTGTTTCCGGAGCAGGCGCAGCCGGGTGCGCTGGAGACGTGCGACACGGCGGGCGTGCTGGGACCAGTGGTTGGACTGGCCGCGTCCTTCGCCGCGCTTCAGGCGCTTCGCGTGCTTGCGGGGCGGGCGGATCTGCTTGACCGCGGCTTGTGGAGTGCGGATCTGGCGGCCAATCGGTTCGCGTCGGTGCGTGTGCAGCGTGATGCGGCCTGCCCATGCTGCGGTGCGCGACAGTTCCCGTTCCTGCAGGCCGTTGGAGATCGCGCCGCCAACCTGTGCGGGCGCGGTGCGGTGCAGGTGCTGCCGCCCGGTGGGGTGCGTGCCACCATCAGCCTTCCGGCGCTGGCCGAGCGACTTCGTGCGCATGGCGCGTTCGAGATGCGAGGCGACCGATTGCAGGGCGAACTGACGGCCCGCAACGCCGATGGCGAGGCATACGAGCTGACCGTGTTCGCCGATGGGCGCGCGATCGTGGGGCGCTGCACCGATCGGGACGCGGCGCGCAGCGTGTACGACCGATTCATCGGCGGTTGATGAGGGCCGGATGTCCGCGCCCGGCTAGGATGCGGACATGACAACCACCGCCACCCAGACCAGCATCGGATCGATGATCGCAGCCGGACTTCGCATGGCCATCGGCTATGGCACCAAGCTGTGCGAGGATGTTCCGGCCGACAAGTTCGGCCACATGCCGCACCCCAACATGAACTCCGCGCTGTTCAACATGGCGCATCTCACCATCTACACCGAGCGTTGCCTGCAGATGATCGGCCGCGAGGACCTGGCGCAGACCGTCGACCCCAAGTGGGAGGAGCAGTTCAAGAACGGCGCGCAGTGCGTGGAGCAGGATGGCCGCTATCCCGGCAAGGAGGCGATCATGAAGCGCTACGTGGAGCGATACACGGTGGTGGCCAGCGCGCTGGATGCGGCGGATGACGCCGTGTTCACCAAGCCGAACCCGATGGGTGGACGCATGACCGAGATGCTGCCCACCATGGGCGCGGCGGTGATGTTCCTGTGCGGCAGTCACATGCAGATGCACCTGGGTCAGGTGAGCGCGTGGCGCCGCGCCATGGGCATGGGCAGCATCATGTGATCGTCGCGCGGTTGGCGCGCGCGGCGTCGATCGCCACGGAGCCTGCGCATGACGGCCAAGCACATCCTCGCCCTGGATCAGGGCACCACCAGTTCGCGCGGCATCGT
>RFQW01000365.1 GCA_009924765.1 Planctomycetota bacterium
CGTTGCACAGGAAGAACTCGACCGCCAGCACGCCTTCGTGTCGCAATCGCGAGAGCACGGTGCGAACGCCCGTCTGTGCCCGCTGGATGGCGGCGTCAGGGATGCCCGACGCAGGCGCAACGGTGCAGTCGAGAATGCCCTCACGGTGCTCGTTGCGGCAGGCACTCCACAGGCGCATGTCCTCGCGACCCGATGCATCGAGCCCGCGCACCGCAACGATGCTGATCTCGCTGTCGAAGGGAACGAACGCCTCCAGGATGCAGGGCACCGAACCGAGGGATGCGAAGGCATCGGCCAGCGACGCGCGCGTGAGCACCTTCGCCTGACCCTTGCCGTCGTAGCCCATGCGCCGCGTCTTCAGCATGGCTGGCAGCGGTACCGCCTGCAGCGCCGCCTCGAAATCGCGCGGCGCGTCGACGGGTGCAAAGGCCTGCACCTGCAGCCCGCACTCGCGGAAGAACTGCTTCTCGTGGATGCGATCCTGACCACACTGCAGCGAGGCCACTCCCGGCCGCACCGGCACGCGTCGCGCGAGCCGCTCGATGGTGGCGGTCGGCACGTTTTCCCACTCGATGGTGACGGCGTCCAGGTCGGCAGCGAAGCGATCAAGCAACGCATCATCGAGCAGATCACCCTGCAGCAGTTCACCCAACCCCTGCACGCACGTCTCGCCCGGCGGCGACAGGAAACGGAACTGCATGCCAAGTCGCGTGCCGGCCTGCGCCAGCATGCGTCCAAGCTGTCCGGCACCCAGCACGCCGATCTTCATGCGCGGGCCTGCGATGGATCGGGGTTGGCCAGCACCGCCTGCGTGCGGCCCGCGCGATCGGCGGCCAACGCCGCGGCGATCTGCGGATGATCATTCGCCAGAATCGCGGCTGCAAGCAACGCGGCGTTCTCGGCGCCGGCCTTGCCGACCGCCAGCGTTCCAACAGGCACGCCCGCCGGCATCTGCAGGATGGAGAGCACCGAGTCGACACCCTGCAGGGCGCTGGACATCACCGGCACGCCCAACACCGGCACCAAAGTCTTGCTGGCGCACATGCCCGGCAGATGCGCCGCGCCACCGGCGCCGGCGATGATCACGCGAAGGCCACGCGAGGCGGCCGAGCCGGCGTACTCGAACAGAAGGTCAGGCGTTCGGTGCGCACTGACCACGCGCGTCTCATGGGGCACGCCCAGCTTGGTCAGCATGGCAGCGGCGTGCTGCATGGTGTCCCAGTCGCTCTGACTGCCCATGATCACGCCCACGAGTGGATTGGTCGCGTCGCTCATGCGGCAATCCTAATGGGTGATCGGATGGCGTTATGGCCGGTCAATCCGCCAGTCCGGCCTTCTGCAGATGGCGCTTCATATCCAGCGAAAAACGGCCGCGCGCGATCATGGCGGCCGTGTCGTGCGTGGCGTCGGGCAGCACCTCGATGAAGCCGCTGCCTTCGGGTAGTGGGGCCGCTTCGGCGGTGGCCTTGCGAAGCGTGTCCACCTTCGCCTTCAGGCGCTTCACGGCGCGTTCCAGATAGAAGCTGTCGGCGCTGCCCACCAGCAGATGCACCTTGTCGTTCAGCACCGGCGCAAGCTTGCCCCATCGCCGCTCGATCAGGCGCGCGATGTCGTAGCCGCTCCATGATTCATTCACCAACGCGTGATCGATGGCGCCGGTTTCGGGGTCGGCCAGTCGCCGCGGCATGCCCGTGCGTGCATCCGGTGGACTGAACATGGCGAACCATGCATCCCACTGCTGACCACTGCCGCCGTTGGGATCGATGGCGCGCTCCATGCCCATCTCCTCGCGCGCGGTCATGAGCACCTTCTCCATGGGGCCCACGGTGCGGCGGAAACTGCCCCGCTCCTCGCCATCCTTGTCGGTGTACAGGTTGGCATCCGTGTACAGATCGCTGGCCTGGAAGGCGGAGAAGTCCACGGGATCGGGCGAACTGCTCCAGCAGCCGCCGAAGAAGTCGGGGTTGGTGAGCTGCAGCCACAGCGAACTCCATCCGCCACTGGAATGGCCGGTGAGCAGGCGTGCCTCGGGCCGCTTCACCAGACGGAAGCGATCCTCGAGCATGGGGACGAGTTCCTGCACCAGCGCGGCGCCACGCGGACCGTTGATCACGCTGTCGGCGAATCCATGATGACCGAACGGACCTTCCGGATCGAGCACCACATACACCGCCTGCGGAATGGCGGTCGGTCCCCGTGGAAGGCCGAGCAGTCGCTGCGTCTCGAGCGCCGCGGTCATGCGACCGCCAAAGCCCGGGATGACGTAGATGGTGGGCCAGATGCGGCGCGCATGCGTGACATCGTGATATCCGGGCGGCAGCACCACCGCGGCGCGATGCCGCACCGCGCGACCCGTGGCACGCGTGAGCATGGGACTGGGCTCGTCGATCGTCACCAGATCGGCGGACGCCGGCATCTCGAGCGGCGG
>RFQW01000366.1 GCA_009924765.1 Planctomycetota bacterium
TGCAAAATCGATTCAGTGTGCTGTTGTTGGCCTTGGCGCCGTGTCTGTTCGCTCCCATCGCCTGCGTGCAGGCACCGGGCGCCGCGCCAACCACAGCCGCGCTCGAAGTGCGCCATGTGCAGCCACCCGATCTGTCGGCCGCGCACCTTGGCAAGCAGATGCTTTGTGTGCGCCCCATGCGTCACGGCGCCCCGCGCCTGTGCGTGGAGCAGGTGGGTGACAAGGTGGTCGCGCACGACTACGGCCACGGCGGCAGCGGCTGGACGCTGGCCCCGGGCAGCGCCGACTACGTGAACAACCTGCTCATCGCCTCGCCGCTGTCCAAGGACCTGCGCAAGGACACGCCCATCACCGTCATCGGTGCGGGCGTCATCGGCCTGTTCAGCGCCTACGACCTCTCGCAGAAGGGCTACACCAACATCACCGTCGTGGCCGAACGCTTCGACAACCTCACCTCGCACAACGCGGGTGGTCTGCTGGCGCCCGTGTCCATGGACAACGACCCGGCCATGCAGCCCGTCATCGAACGCATCGGCCTGGATGCCTACCGCTTCTATGCGCAGGTGGCGCGCGGCGAGCATCCGCACTTCAAGTCGGGGGCCTTGATCGTGCCCAGCTACTTCGACGACCGCAAGGAGTCGGGCCTGGAACCCTATGTGGGCAAGGTCATGCAGCCCGCCAAGGATGTCACGCTCGATTTCGGCACCGGCACCACGCGCCGCATGGTGGTGTACGACGACGGCATCTTCATGGACACCGCCGTCATGATGCAGTCGCTCACCGACTGGCTGAAGCCGCGCGTGAAGTTCGTGCAGCGCAAGGTGAACAGCCTCTCCGAAGTGGACACGCGCTTCATCGTGGATTGCGCGGGCCTGGGCGCCGGCGCGCTGAACGGCGACAAGGCCGTGGTGCCCGTGCAGGGCCACCTGATCATGCTGAAGGATCAGCAGCCCAAGCAGCTGCAGTACATGATCCTGGTGTATTTCGGCGAGGCCAAGACGGCCAGCGGCATGAAGGTGAAGCGATCCTTCTACCAGTTCCCCAAGCACCTGCCCGGCACCGGCCCGAACGACGTGGGCGTGGTGGGCGGCACCTTCATCGAGGGCGCCGGCATGGACATGCCCAACGAGGACGAGTTCCGCATCATGCTCGAGAACGCGCGCAAGTTCTACGGCCTGAAGAATTGACGGCGGTTGCCAACCCCAAAAACCACGAAGCCGAAGGCGGTTCACCTTCGGCTTCGTTGCAGTGGGCGATAAAGGACTCGAACCTTCGACCTCACGGGTGTGATCCGTGCGCTCTAGCCAGCTGAGCTAATCGCCCTGGCAAGGCGGAGGATTGTACAGGGGTGGCCACCCCATGTCACCACGAGGCAAACACCGCCCGCGGCCCGGAAATATCCGGGATTTGGGCGCACCCGCGCGGTGCCTTACGGCGTGATGCACAGCGACGCCTGGAACCGCGCACCCTCCGGCGTGAGCAGGGGCAGCCATGTCGCGCCGCCATCCGGCGTGTACTCGGCACTCGCGCCGGCCTCGCCCGCGGCCATCGGTCGGCCACCCCACCTGATCTCGCGCATGGACGAGATGCAGTCGATGCCCTCAGGCATGGCCTGCACCGAGATCGACAGCACCTCGCGACTCGATGGCGCAAGAATGTCGCTGACGGTGATCAGCCTCGAGGGAGGCGGCACACCCATCTGGTCACCAGCGGGTCCATACGGCTGACTCACGGCTTCGCGGTCCACCACCAACGGCGCGCCACCGTCGCGGAAGCGCACCGTCACGCGAACCGCAAGTTCCGCGGCCGGCATCAGCCGCCCCTGGCGTTCAACCGTGGACCAGCCGAACAGCTTGATGGAGGATGAGCCCGCGATGTTTGCCGGGAAGCCCACCACGCGAAGGCTGCTGATCGAATGGATGCCCGGATCCAACTGCTGACGCACGATGGTCACCGTCGGGTCGGCGGCACCTGGCTGCGTGCCCGCCACCGGAAGTCCGTAGCCAACATCGCCGGCCTCGCAGGCCACCAGCGTGGTCAGCGGCGCCAGACCCGGCACCGCTTCGCAGGCAACGCCTCGGCCCCAGAAGTAGCCCTGCGCCTGATCGCACTGCACCTTGCTGCCGATTGCGCAAGTGCCGTTGGGAAGCGTGCACGCACCAGGGCGCGTGTCGGCGTAGGTGAACACGTTCTGGTTGCCCTCATCCGAGTCCCAGCCCAGTGCCGGGCAGTCAAGCGACACGGGATACACCACGCCTGGCGCGTTGATTGGATCGGGTCGCACTGGCCGCGGGTAGAAGTCCGGAGCATCGCGCAGCGCGTCGCCGTAGTAGCTGCGAAGCACCGGATTGCCGCTGCAGTCGGCCACATAGCCCGGCGTCATCGTGGCGATGCAGGGGCCCCACATCATCAGCAGGTCGGCGA
>RFQW01000367.1 GCA_009924765.1 Planctomycetota bacterium
GTGGTCGATCACCAGCACGCGCTGATCGCCGCGCCGCTCGTTCCACGCATCAAGCGCCTGCTCCATCTGCAGCCGCAGCGCAGTCTTGCCCGCACCGCGCTCGCCGAACACCACCGTGGGCGCCGGATGGCCGGCCTCGCCCAGGATCTTGGCGAAGTCGGGGTGCTTCCAGCCGCTGGTGGCGCGCGCCAGCACCGCGTCCTGCACCGCGTCCTCGGCGACGAACGGATTCATCGCCAGGCCGTGGTGCTGCAGGAATTCCTCGGCGTTCATCGGTGCATGCTCCTCAATGCGCCACGCGCTTGCCCAGCATGCCGCTGAGCGTGTCCACCATGCGTGCGGTGGTTGCGGCGTCGGCGCTTTCCAGGTTCAGGCGCAGCAGCGGCTCGGTGTTGCTCATGCGCACGTTGCACCACCAGTCGCCGGCATCCAGGCTCAGGCCGTCCAGCTCGTGGCAGCGCGCCTTCGGGTACGCCGCACGCAGCGCCTTCAGCGCGCCAAGCTTGTCCTCGTTCTCGAAGTTGATCTCGCCGCTCTGGGCGAAGTGCTGGAAGGGCTTCACCAGCGCGGACAGCGGCTTGCCGTCCGACTCCACCAGCGCGTTCAGCGCGGCGATGAACGCGCGCGCACCGCTGTCGGCGTTGAACATGTCAGCGAAGTAGAAGTGCCCGCTCAGCTCGCCGCCGATGGGCGCCTTCGCCTCGGCCAGCTTGGCCTTCATGAACACGTGGCCCACGCGGCTTTCCACCGGCACGCCGCCAAGCGCCTTGATGGCCTCGGGCACCGCGCGGCTTGAACGCAGGTCGTACACCACGCTGGCGCCGGGGCGCTGCTTCAGCACCGAACCCAGCATCACCGCCAGCAGCAGGTCGCAACCCACCGCACGGCCCTGCTCATCCACCACCATGCAGCGATCGGCGTCGCCGTCAAAGCACACGCCAAAGTCGGCCTTGCTCTTCAGCACGCCGGCCTTCACCTGCGCAAGATTCGCCTCCACCAGCGGGTTGGGCTCGTGCACGAACTCGCCGGTGCTGTTGTCGAAGTTGATGCGCTCGATCTGCACACCCTTCACGCCTTCGAACACCTTCGGAATCATGGTGCCGGCCATGCCGTTGCTGGCGTCGATCACCACCTTCAGCGCAGCGTGCGCGAGCCGTCGAGCAGCCGCGGATCGAGCAGTCGCAGCAGGTGCTCGCGATATGGAGCCCACAGGTCGCGCTTCTCGCGCCGACCGCCGCGGCCGTCCGTCTTCTCGCGCTCCACCATGGCGGCCATGCGCTGGATGTCGGACAAGCCCGTGTCCTGACCCACCGGCTTCGCCTGCAGCTTGCTCACCTTGAAGCCGTTGTATTCGGCGGGATTGTGGCTGGCCGTCACCTGCACGCCACCCGCGCAGCCGAGATGGTTGATGGCGAAGTACACGAACGGCGTGTCCACCAGCCCCACATCGAGCACGTTGGCGCCGAAGTCCTGCATGCCCTGCATCAAGGCGTCCGACAGCGAAGGACTGCTCTTGCGCATGTCGTGGCCCACGGCGATGCAGCGCATCATGGGATCGTCGAAACCCGCCTCGGCGGCCTGCGCAAGCAGGTATTCGGCGGCGCCGTAACCGATCTGCCAGGCCAGTCGCTCGTTCAGCGGCTTGGGGTAGGTGGCGCGAACGTCATAGGCCTTGAAGACTCCGAAGGCGGTTTCTGGGGTGTGCCGCGCGATGCTACAGGTTTCGGCAAAGCCATTGCCGCCCACCCCCGGCCCCGTTACACTCCTCGATTCGACCGGGTCGCCTGCATGGCGGCCCTTTCGACGCTTTCCACGGCCGTGGACGGAAGGCGGCACTCGGGTTTCGCCGCGTGGCGAACCCCACTTGAACCAAGCGCCCTGGTGCGGACCGATCCACGGTCGCCATCCGCCGGTGTCGCTGCTGCTGACAGAGACGAAAGGACCCTCTGATGACATCACTCGCAAAGGAACTCGTGGAGTCGGGCATCCACTTCGGCCAGCGCCGAAGCAACTGGAACCCCCGCATGGCCCCGTACATCCACACCACCCGCAATCAGGTGCACGTGATCGACGTGCGCGAGACCATCAAGGGTCTGCTGCTCGCGAAGCGCTTCATCCAGAAGATGGTCGCCGAGGGCAAGGACGTGTGCTTTGTCGGCACCAAGCGCCAGGCGCGCGGCTGCATCGAGGCGCGCTGCGCCGAGGTGAAGATGCCATACGTCACCGAGCGTTGGCTCGGCGGCACCCTGACCAACTTCCGCACCATCCGCGAGCGTCTGCGCCGCCTGGAGGAGTTGGAGTCGCTGCAGCAGTCCGGTGAGATCCGCAACTACTCCAAGAAGATGGAGAGCCAGCTCACCCGCGAGCAGAAGAAGATCTTCCGCAACCTCAACGGCGTGCGCTCCATGACCAAGCTGCCGGG
>RFQW01000368.1 GCA_009924765.1 Planctomycetota bacterium
TGGGCCCGCAAGCTGGAAGACGCCGGCGTGCACGTGGCCTACGGCGTGATCGGCCTGAAGACCCACACCAAGACCGCGCTGGTGGTGCGACAGGAGCAGGGCGGCATCCGCTGCTACGGCCACATCGGCACCGGCAACTACAACTCGAAGACCGCGCGTCTGTACGAGGACTTCGGCCTGCTCACCTGCGATCCCGACATCACCGAGGATCTCACCGGCCTGTTCAACTACATGACCGGCCGAAGCCGTCAGCGCGACTACAAGAAGCTGCTGGTGGCGCCGGTGGCCATGAAGAAGCGCTTCCTGGAACTGATCGAGCGCGAGATCGCGCTGAGCCGCCCCGGCCATCCCGGTCGCATCGTGGCCAAGATGAACCAGCTCGAGGATCGCGGCGTGATGGACGCGCTGTATCGCGCCAGCCAGGCGGGCGTGCAGGTGGACCTGATCGTGCGCGGCTTCTGCTGTCTGCGCCCTGGCGTGCCTGGCCTCAGCGAATCGATCCGCGTGCGCAGCATCCTGGGCCGCTTCCTGGAGCACAGCCGCATCTTCTGGTTCGGCGCCGGCAAGGACGATCCGCTCGACGGCGACTTCTTCATCGGCAGTGCCGACTGGATGTACCGCAACCTGCAGACCCGCGTGGAGGCCGCCACGCCCATCACGCGTCCGCAGCATCGCGCGCGTCTGTGGGAAGTGCTGCAGCTGTGCATGAACGACCGTCGACAGGCGTGGCAGATGCAGCCGGATGGCACCTACATCAAGGTGCCGTGGCGCGATCTCGACGCGGCCGACGCGCGCGTGACCGGTGTGCATCAGAACCTGATGCGGCTCACCACCGAGCGTCTTGCGGCCAGCGTGCAGCAGGGCGGCATCGCGGCCAAGTCGGACTGAATTGTTCGTGCAGGTCGCGGATCAGCCGGCGCTCGGCACCGAGCCGCCCGAGCCGATCTTGTCGCCGCGGCCACCGAAGTTGGTCGACGGCCGGTTCAGTCCAAGGTCGTACAGCATCTGGCTGAAGCGTGTGGGCTCCAGATAGCGGATCCAGCCATCCACGTTCCACGATGCGTCGGTGGTGGGCAGGTCGCCGTTGTTCACCACCGCCGGAATCGCCGTCAGCACGCGACTCTCCGCCGGAATGGTGATCGCGGCCACCCATTGCCCGGAGTACACGCCTTGCCCATGCATCTGCAGGTTGTATTCCCAGGTGTCCAGACGGATGGGTTCGCCGGTCAGGTTCTGGATCTCCAGGCGAACGGCGAGTTCCGAGGTTGTCGCGCCCTTTTCAACCACATCCACGCCGATCACGCTGATCTGCGGCGGCGTGCCGCAGGCTGCGGTCAGCAGCGCGACGGTCGCGAACAGGCCGCGAAGGATGGCATTCGTGAAACCCACGCCGGGAATGTAGCGTTACGGCCGTCGATGCACCGGATCCTCGCCATCCTGCTTGCCCTCGGCTGCATCGCGGCAAGGGCTGTCGCGCAGGAGTCCGCACCGGTCACCGTGGATGCCAGTCCTTCCGCGGCCGAGTTGCTGCGGCGTGCCGAAGACACCGCCGTCGGCAACCCTGCCGAGTCGGCGCGACTTGCGCAGGAAGCCATGGAGCGTTTCAGCCGCAAGCTGGTGCCGTGGCCACCCGTGGAGGATCGCTTTCGAAGCGCGCAGGCCGCCACCATCGCGTTCCTGCGCGCCAATCCGCCGGTGTTCGAGCGGTGGCTGCGCGAGCAGTCGCCGGTGGCCGAGCGTCAACTCGCCGAAGGCAATCTTGAACAGGTGGTGGAGGCGCGCCCACTCACGCCATCGGCGCTGCAGGCGGCGTGCGCCCTGGCGCAGCGTGCGATGGATCAGGGACAGCCGCGCCAGGCGGTGATCTGGATCGATCAGGCGCTTGCCCACCCGTCGCTCGATGATGCGCTGCGCGCGTCGTTGCAGCGGGCGCGTGCCTTGCTCGTCGAGCCGCCGGTGGCGCCGAAGGGCGCGCAGACATCCAGCAGTCCGGTGCCGGCCACTCCAACGGTGTGGCAGCCGCTGTGGGCGCGCGATCTTCCAACATCCTGGCTTTCGCGACGCGTGGCCGAGATGGATCCGCAGACCGCTCAGCGCATGCGCGATTCGCTGCTGGCCGACGGCACCGCGTTGGCGGCCGCACCCCGATTCGCCGGTGATGCGCTGCTGCTGGCCGACGGCTCGCAGGTGCAGGCCTTCGACAGATTCAGCGGCAGCGCGCTGTGGAAGGCTCAAGCCGGCCTGCCCGGCGACCGCACGCCGGGCCCGCTCGGGGATCTCACCGTGGCGGTGACGCGCGACGAGGCCGTGATCGTGCTGCCGGGCCACGCGCTGCCCGAACAGCGATCGGGTTCGCCGCGCATCCAGGCGCTCGCGCGCGACAACGGCCGCCGGCTGTGG
>RFQW01000369.1 GCA_009924765.1 Planctomycetota bacterium
GCACTGCAGAGCGTGATGCTGCCGGAAGAGAAACCGTATCTGGTGGGCCCGCTCGCGCGGGTGAACCTCTGCCACGACCGACTGCCGCCGGCGGCACGGTTGGCGGCGGAAACGAGCGGCTTCGATTTCCCGCTGCGTCTGTCTTCGCAGAGCATCGTGGCGCGGGCGATCGAGATCGTGGTAGCCTGCGAAGAGGCCCTCGCGATCACGAGGTCGGCCGTGGCCGATATCTCACCGTGCCGGATCGAGTTCATCCCGCGGGCCGGAGCGGCCTGCCATGCGACGGAGGCACCTCGGGGCCTGCTCTGGCATCGCTATGAGATCGGAGCCGACGGGCTGATCACCGGCGCCGCGATCGTGCCACCGACGTCACAGAATCAGGGGATGATCGAGGCCGACCTGAAGACGATGCTTCCGGGCGTGCTCGGTCTTGACGACGCGGCCGCCACGCTGGCCTGCGAACGGGTGATCCGCGACTACGACCCCTGCATCAGCTGCGCCACGCACTTTCTCAGGCTCACGCTCGATCGCTGATCGCGACGAGGACAGGCACAGGTTGAAAACCTGTGCTACGAGAAGCGTGGAAAAGGAGCAAGGGGCGGTATTACGAGACGCTTGGACGGAGTTGAGGGGCCGTATTACGACACGCGTCGCCGGAGCGACGATCCGCATTCCGTGGCGCTTCGACGGAGCGAGGGGCTGCCCGTGCCCTCGAGCGGGCTGTGGGAGCAAGCGAAGCCAGGATGGCGAAGCGCAGCGGACACGCAGAGAGCCGAGGCCGGGAAGGCAATCCTGTTCGGCACGGGAGATGCAGGACGGGTCGACCCACGTCTGGCCTGGCTTTGGGCTGCCCACGTAGGTGCAGGTTGGCAAGCAACCTGCACAAGTATCCCGCGGCGGCTCGGGGCTACCCACGCCCTCTCGCTGGACGTTCGTCTCGGCCCTCCAGGCCTCGACTCACTGCATGTCCGCCGCGCTTCGCCATCCTGGCTGCGCTTGCTCCCATAGCCCGCTCGAGGGCATGGGCAGCCCCTCGCTGAGTTCGTGCCTCAACCGCGCAGCAGCGAACCCCGCGTGCCGCTAGGGCCGTGGCTTCGCCAACGCGGACTATCGTCGTGTTCGAATGAAGCCCTCGAGCTCCTTGAGGCTGGCGAGCCCGATGAGGTAGTACCAGACCATCTGGTACATCGCCCTGTTCGGCTTCTCTCCCGTGTAGATCAGGATCAGCATGCAGACGATCATGGCGCAATACGCCTGGATCTCCACACCGTTGTGCTTATCGGAGAACAGGTGCCCGCAGCCGAGGAGCTGCTTGAACGTGCGGAAGAACATCTCGATCACCCACCGCAGCCGATACATCTCCGCGATGAGTTCGGCCGGGAGGTCGAGCCGATTCGTAACCAATCGGAGCACCCCGTCGCAGTGCGGCCCCAGCGTTCCTCGGGAGCTCTCATGCGGCTTCACTGCGACACAGACCAGCCGCACGGAATGATCCGGTCGCGTGCGATGCTTCGCCTTCCAGCCCAGATCGACGATCTCGTCGCTGATCACGTTGGCGGCTCGGTCGGCGTCCGTCAGGTCGTTGACGTGCGTGGCGTCCTGTCGGACGACCGGCAGACGTAACTGCTCCCCGCGGCATTGATCGCGTTCCAAAGCTGGTAACTGATGTAGCCGCGATCGAGGACGTAGCAGCGGTCGGCCTCGATCGTCCGTTGCAATACGGCCCGCTCGTCGGCGTCGCCCTTGGGGGCCGCCGACGTGGCGTCGATCCGCACGGCCTTGCCGCTGAGCACCTCGAAGTGCGTGTGCAGTCGGTAGCAGTCGGTAGGCTGAGAGATGCCTGCCTTTGGCCTTGGGAGTCCACGAGAGTTCCGCCACACGCTTGACCGTCTCGACGATGGTGCCATCCACGGCCATGATCGGTTGGCCTACCGCCGCGAACTGTGAATTCGGCTTGCTTCGTATCGTGTGGGCTTCGTATCGTGTGGCCAAGCTCGATGGCGATCTCCTTGAGCGGCGCCGGATCGAAGATCGCCACTGATTCCGATAGCGAACCCAAAGACGCCCGGCTGACCCCGAGACGCTTGCGGACCTTGTCGAGGGCGCAGGCCCGCTGAAGGTCACGCAGGCTCTCGATCGCCGGGCTGAACAGCGACATCAGGATCAACGCGCAGTACTGATCCATAAACAGCCGGCGATTGCCGGCTCTGTCGCGTTCCGTGCCCACCTTGCGGAGCCGCGAGAGCAGAGGACGGATCTTCCGCAGGCACTTCAGCCCCTGCACATCCTGATCACGAATCTCGCGCTTCCTGCTCGTAGCCATGACGGGCACGATACCGTCGCCAGGGCGAGGGCGCAACTCGCCCCAGCCTGCCCGAATTGCCGGCCTTCTGGTGCGCA
>RFQW01000370.1 GCA_009924765.1 Planctomycetota bacterium
AGCGCCGCACGCGCGTCGAAGCCGAGCGCACGCCACGCCGGAAACGCACGCCGCGCAGCGTCCACCGCGCGGTCCACATGCTGCACACGCGGCGCGCCGCTCCAGATCACCCGATCCGGATTCGCGGGATCGCGGCTCTCGATGCCCACACCGTCGAGGCGCAGCCAGGCGCCGTCGATCAGGTCCGCCGGCGGCTGCACAGGGCCCACCGCGTGCATCACTCAGCGACCTCCGCGCGCACGCTTGGGCTTGGGCGCATCCGGCAGCAGCGTCACGCCCAGACGATCGCCCGGCATCGCATGCAGCACCTCAGCCACGCTCTTCGTCACGCGCACCGCCGCACCCTTCACGCTGCATGCGCATCGCACCGCGCGGAATCCGTGCTCCTTGCTCGTGCAGCTCACGAACGCCATCTGCTTCAGGCCAGTCGCGGCCAGCGCGGTCAACTTCATGGTGCGCGTGGCCTTCACCATGGGAATCTCGTCGCGCTGCGCCGCCAGATACGGCCCGCCGTCGAAGGGATCCACATGGTCGGTGGCCTTGAATCCCTGACGCTCCAGCAGCACCTTCGCCGGCACCGTCTCCTCGCCCACCTTGCCGATCAGCGCGCGCGCATCCGGCGGCAGGATGCTGGCGTGGATCTCGCCGCGCGGCCACAGGCTGGTCATGAATTCCTTGCTGTGCTGGCAGAACAGGTCCGCCTCCTGATAGCTCAGGTTGATGAAGCGGCGGCCCAGGTACTCCCACAGCAGCGTGCGACTGTCCGGGGTCACCGGACCCATCAGTTCGGCCAGCACGCGCTTGTGGAACTTGTCGCGGTGCAGCCCCATGAAGTGGAAGCGCACCAGCGACAACAGCGAGCCCAGGCGCTCCTTGTGGCCACGGTAGCCCGGCGCAAGGATCAGTCCGCCCACCTCGCTGAAACCGCTCTCCTCGGTGCCGAACTCGACCGTGACGTGCGTGATGCCCTGCTGCAGGTCGCTGCTCCAGTGCTCGCGACGCCGCACCTGCAGGAACACGTGCGGCCACCCGGGCCAGCCCACGCGACCGATGGCGCAGCAGGTGCCCACCACGCTGCCGGTGTCGGCGTCCTCCAGCACGAACATGAACTCGCGCTCGCGCTCGTTGGCCTCCTGGCCCGCGAAGCTGCGACGGCTGCGCGCGATCTTGGCCGCGATCAGGTCGCGGTCGGCGGGCAGGTTCAGGAAGTGCACCATCTTCGCCAGCTTCAGCAGCGTGGAAAGATCCCATCTTCGCCAGCTTCAGCAGCGTGGAAAGATCGTCCGGCATCGCCTGTCGAATCACGAACATGGGTCGCCTCGCTTCAGGTGGTTCGGGCCAGACTCTTCTCCAGGATCTCGAACACGGGCTCGAAATCCTGCGGCTGCATCACGCCGATCGGCGGAAGGAATCGCAGGTGATGCGGACCGTGTCCGCAGATGAAGGCGATCACGCCATCCTCGAACAGGTTCTGCAGCAGGCGACCGATGCGCTCCTTGTCGCCGCCGAAGGGCGTCAGGCGCATCATGCCGCCCGTTCCGCCCACGAACTGTCGGCTCTCGCGACCGAAGGCCGTGCGGATGGGCGGGAACCGTTCCGGGTGCCGCTTCACCAGCGCCTCCGCATGCGCGCGAAACGCCGCATGCAGCTTGGCGATGCGGCCCTCCGCCCCGTAGTACCCGCCATCACGCATGCGCTGCAGCGCGCTCAGGCCGGTATGAAAGGCGGTCACGCTGGCGCTGAAGGTGCCGCTCAGCAGACCCGCCTTCGGATTCATGGCCTCCGTGTACAGACATGCGCACGCCTGACTCATCTTGCCGATCGTCACCACGTCGATGTACTCGCCCAGATCCATCGCCTCGTACGCGAACATGCTGCTGGTGCGACCGAAGGTCTGCACCTCGTCGTCCCACACCGGGATGCCCGCCTCGCGGCACGCGCTCATCAGCGCCACATGAAACTCGCGCGGCGCGGTGTTGAAGCCACCCTCGCCCTGGATCAGCTCGAAGGCGAAGCACGCGTGCTGACCCGGCCAGCGACGGATGCACTCCTTCAGGTGCCACAGGCTCATCTCGATGCTGCGCTCGCCCATCTCGGGGTTGTAGAACGGGATGTAGTCCACCAGCACGTTCAGGGCCACGCCCTGCCGATACGCGGGCTCGTCGCCGATCTGGCTCATGGCCACGCTGCGGCCCATGAAGCAGTCGCTGAAGGCCAGCACGCGCGGCGCGCCGTCGGTCTTCTGCTGGCACACCTTCAGCGCGGCCTCGTTCGCCATGCAACCCGAATTGGTGACAAAGCAGTGCTTCAGGCGGCTTGCACGCGCGGCCTCGGCGCACAGCACTTCCGCGAACGCAACGCTGTCGGCGTTGAACTGCAGGTTGCCCTGCATCAC
>RFQW01000038.1 GCA_009924765.1 Planctomycetota bacterium
GGGGCGGGCACCGCCGTCACGGCGAAATTGAGCACGGTGCCGGTGTCGGTGCTGCCATTGGCGAAGCCTAGTGGATTGATGGCGAGGCTGTAGTTGTGGCCCGAAACAAGGGCAAGGACGCCCGAGTTCCAAGCCGTCGCGCCGCCGTCGACGCGCATGAACATCGGCTGCGAGTTGGTGGTGTCCAGCATCAGGATCACAGCACCTCCGGCCGCGGTGTCGCCCGAAAGCACGGCGTTCATGTTCGAGTTCGCCGTGAAGGTGTATTCGAACGCGAACACGCTCCAGATGGCCTTGCCGCCAGCCGAATTGGCCCCGAGGTTGAAGCCAGTCGAGGTGAAGGGCGAGAGCGTCAGGCTGCCGCCGGAAGTTGCGTCATACGCCATGCCGCCCGCCATCGCCGTCGACACGCTGCTGGTCAGGAATTGCGCGCCACCGACATCAAGGTAGATGTTGGCGCTGTTGACCGTCAGACCCGCATTCGCAGCTCCAAGCGTTCCGCCGAACAGCATTGCACCCACGGTCGCGTTGCGAAGAAGCTTGTTGTGCACGATCGAACTCCTCTGGGGCATCGCCCCAAACTGCCTGCAACAGGCAGCGATTGACCGATATCCGTCGGTAAACGGCCCCCCCGGGAACGAACCCGCACGGGTTCGAAAGAAAGCCAGTTGCTCGACGCGCCATGGGAACAGCGCGACGGGCCCTCAGCATCCATGGAAACGCAAATGAGGCGCACAACCCGTCATGCAAACACGAAAATTTCCGGATTTTGGCAACGGAGCCTTACGCCCCGGCTTCACGCGCCTGCACAAACCTTCCCATCGCCATCAACGGGAAGTACAGCCGGTACATGTGGTAGCGCAGGTAGAACACCTTCGGGAATCCGGTGCCCGTGAAGTCGGTCTCGCACCACGAGCCAGCGGGGTCGCCATCTGGGTTCTTCAGCGGTTCGGCGGCATCGGCCGGCGTGGCCCGCGGCCGCAGCGGGCAACAAAGAAGCGCCCCTTTCCTTTCGTCCTTGACTAGGAAGCGATCGTTTCCTATCGTTCGCCACGCAGAAAGGACCGTTGCTCATGTCGCGATCCACAGGCAGCTACCGGGTCTCCGTCCTCGCGGATGAA
Organism: Planctomycetota bacterium; assembly: GCA_009924765.1. GTDB lineage: Bacteria > Planctomycetota > Phycisphaerae > Phycisphaerales > SM1A02 > SYAC01. Next base: position 1,122 of record RFQW01000038.1, read on the forward strand.
ACCGTGCGTGCATTCGTTCCAGCGCCCCTGCCTCCCGCCGAACCGCCGCTCCGCCTGGAGGGGCAACTCGAGACGGCTTGCACGCGGGCCATGACGGCCATCGCGCGACTCGAGGTGGCCGCCAACCTGGTGCCCAGCATGCAGTGGTTCCTGTACGGCTTCGTGCGAAAGGAAGCGGTTTTGACGTCACAGATCGAGGGAACCGAAGCGACGCTGCAGGACGTGCTCGAGTTCGAGGCCACCCAGCGCACCGACAGGGCCGATGACGTGGCCGAGGTCTGCAACTATGTCGAGGCGCTCGACTACGCGCGGCGCGAGATCGCGAAGTCCAAGGGCCTTCCCTTGAGCACGCGCCTGCTCTGCCAGGCGCACCGGCGCCTGATGAAGGGTTCCGGCGGCCGCCGGGGTGGCGACAAGAAGCCCGGCGTGATCCGCACGAGCCAGAACTGGGTGGGCGGCACACGCCCCGGGAATGCACGATTCGTGCCACCGCCAGCCGACGCGGTGCCGGCCGCGCTTGCCCAACTCGACCGCTGGATTCACGGGCGCGATCCGCTGCCGCCGCTCGTCAAGGCCGGGCTGGCGCACGTGCAGTTCGAGACGATCCATCCGTTCCTCGACGGCAACGGCCGAATCGGGCGCCTGCTCATCACCCTGCTCCTGGAGCACTGGGGGGTGATGCGTTCGCCGATCCTGTACCTCAGCCACTCGTTCAAGCGGCATCAGCGCGAGTACTACGACCGCCTCTCCGCCGTGCGCACCGATGGCGACTGGGAGGGCTGGACGCGGTTCTACCTCTCGTGCGTCGAGCAAGCCGCAGAGGATGGCGTCTCGGTCGCACAGCGCATCCACGCGCTGACCAGCAAGGATCGTGGCCGGCTCATGTCGCACCGCAGCGCGACCGTGGCGGCGATCCAGTTGCTTGACCTGCTTCCCTCGAATCCGATGGTGACCGTTCCGAAGGCGACGAGACTGCTCGGCGGAACCGCGCCAACCGCACGGAAGGCGGTCGAACTGCTCGAAGGGATCGGCGTGCTCCGCGAGACGAGCGGAAGGAAGCGCGACCGCGTCTACGCGTACCACGCGTACCTGCAGGCGCTCACGACGGAAGATGGTCGCGCCTAGACAAGGTTTGAAAGCTGGTTTCGCCTGCGCACGAGCAGCTGGCCATCTGTTCAGGGCGGAATCCGGGTCGCTCGGAACACGCCTTCTCTGTTGAAGAACACTCGCTCAAAGCAAAAGCCCCCCGGCGTGTGTGCGCCGAGGGGCTTGGGAGTTGGAACCCGCCGCGCGTCCGCGGCAGGAAGATGCGACTTGGTGAAGTGAATCAGGCCTTGCGGCGGCGGCTCGTGATCAGGCCAGCCACGCCGACCAGTGCAGCGGCACCCGGCGCAGGAATGACGCCGCCCGTGACGGACATGGCCATCGAGCCCCCGTCAGCGCTGCGGAACTGCAGCACGATTCCCAGAACACTCGAGAAGTCGGGTGGTGCATCATTCGTAAACACCGCCGTGGCGCCGGGCAGTGCGCTAAGCGCGAAGTACAGGTACCCCGCCGACCCCTGCGCCAAGGTGGCCTCCGCAAGCGAGAAACTGTTGGCGCCATCGCTTCCGATCCACGCGCTCACACGTGCGTTTCCGGTGGTCACTGCGTAGCGCATCCAGATGCCCTGCCAGCCACTCAGGCTGAATGAGCTCTGGTCGGCGTTCGAGTAACTCAGCAACGCCGAACCATCACCGGAGGAGGTGATGGCCATGGTGCGTGTGCCGACATCGAGTGCGGTGGTGGAGGTTCCAGTGCCTTGCACCGCTGTTTCCTCGGTGGGCCTCTGCCCGACGAAGTGGTAGTCCACAGCGGCGATGGCCAGGCGCTGCCCCGCAACGCCCGAATAGCCGTCGTTGCTGGAGAAAGTGGCGTCAAAGACCAGCGGCGGCACCGGCAGATTCCAGGCCCCGCCGCCGAAGGTGTCAAGCGCAACCACGCTGCCCAAGCTCGATTCCGCCGCAACCATCACGGTCATGGCGCCGCATGTAACAAGCAATCCGCATCGCATCGTTGCATCCTCTCTGGAGCGAGCGCTCCAGCAAACCGCCCACTTCCCGGGTGGGCACAGAGCCGGCCGAATCCGTCGGCCAACGGAACGCACGCATCACCGCATCCACGCGAAGCGGCCCACCACATTCGAGGTCTCCAGCACCGACTTGCGAACGGTGCCAGCGATGCTCCTCACACCTCAAAACGAAATCCGCGGACCGATCCCCTCATGGCGCGCAGCGAAATGGATGAGATCGATACGGTCGCGATGCGGCCGCGCAGAACACACGGCCTTCGATCAAAGCAAAAGCCCCCCGGCGTATGCGCGCCGAGGGGCTTGGGAGTTGGAACCCGCCGCGCGTCCGCGGCAGGAAGATGCGACTTGGTGAAGTGAATCAGGCCTTGCGGCGACGACCAGTGATCAGGCCGGCCATGCCGACCAGCGCCGCGGCGCCCGGGGCGGGCACGGCGTTGTAGGAGAAGTCCGTCAGCGTGATGTTGCCGAGGTTCGCACCGGCGCTGAGACCCGACGGGCAGTTCCAGTTGACGTAGAGCAAGATGGCGCCGAGGTTGGACCAGTTGGACGCAGCGCCGTCGAAGTCAGCGGCGTTGATGGTCACGGTGCCACCGCTACCGGACACGGACTTGAACGCTGTCCAATAGGCCGGATTTTCTCCGCTGTCGTACAGCTCGATGGAGATTGTCACATCGGTACCCGAGAAGCCGCTCGTGCCGAACGTGTTGTTCGCGAACGACACGGTGAACGACGACGCGTTGGACATGTCGAAGCTGTTGGTGCTGACATAGTCGCCATTCGAGTCAAGGGTAAGGTTGTTGTAAGACCAGCAGGCGTACATGCCATTGAGACTGGTCGTCATGCCGGTGGCGCCCGCACCGTCAGCCTTCACCAGTGCCTGCACCTGGTTGCCGCCAGTGACGGAGTTCACGTTGGCCGTGGACACCAGCTTCTTGTTTCCCGAGGCGGTCTTGGTATAGCCCGTGGTTCCGACGCCGCGATAGTTGAAACCGAGGGTGCCGTTGGCATACGACCCCTCAACGCTGTTGCCGGTTCCCTGACCGGTATAACCGGCGAAGGTGCCCGTGAACCCGTCGATCTTGCCGGTCGCCAGGCCCGCGTTCGCCGAACCCGCCACGGCCACGGCGGCCACGGCACTGCTGATACCAACGAGAAGATTGCTTCGCATCTTCGATTCCTCTGGGGCATTGCCCCGAACAACAGCCCACATCCCATGTGGGCGAGTGACAGCCGAGTCCGTCGGCGAACGGCCTTCCTCCGGAGCCGCCTGAACATCAGGCGGCGCTTCCAAGGTGAGCTGGTCGGGGGCAGTTCCCACTGGCCGACCGGATGGCTCTCCACATACGTAAACGAGATTTGCCCCCCCCGGCCGTCACGATGCTTCACATTTTTGTCACCCTTTCGGGCAGTCGACAAGAATCGCCCCTTTCAGGCTCTCAGGCAGGGGTTTCATGCCAACAGCCGGCGCATGGGCGCCCTGGGCGACCACTTCGCCGCGGCCAAAGCAGGCGCGATGACCGCGATCAAGCACGATCCATCGTGCACGCTGAGCAAGCGGGCGGTCGCACGCTCAGAACGGCTTGCGAGGCGGTGACTCCACGGATGTGCAATTATATTGCTTTATAGTTCTAAAGTGCTATATTCGTACACATGACGCCACTCCACTCCATGCCCGCTCAGGCGCTTGCGCTCGCGCGTAAGTACGGCGCGATCCGGCTTCGTGACGCGACAGAGAACGGCGTCCACCCCGAAGTGCTTCGCAGGCTCGTTGCATCACGCGAGCTCGTCAGGACTGCTCGCGGAATCTACGCACTGCCGAATCGTGACGCCACGGAGCACACGGACCTTGCGCTGGCAGCGATGCTGGTGCCGGGCGGCGCGGTCTGCCTGCTGTCGGCGCTGGCATACCACCGAATTGGCACGCAACTGCCCTACGAGGTGTGGATGATGATCCCTTCGCGCTCCCATCGACCGCGTATCAAGCGGCCACCGATGCGGTTCGTCACCGCATCTGGTCCGGCACTCACGGAAGGCATCGAATCCGTGAAGATCGAGGGGCAGTCGGTCAGGATGTCCAACCCCACCAAGACGGTCATCGACTGCTTCCGCTATCGCCGGAATGTGGGGCTGGACGTCGCCCTCGAGGCTCTGCGTGATGTGCTTCGCGCGCGCCGATGCACACCCGACGCGATCGCGCGATGTGCAGCCAGATGCGGTGTGGCATCGGTGGTGCGCCCATACCTCGAGGCCATCACATGAGCGGCGATGCACCCGTTGGACTTGCGCATTCGGTCAAGCAACGGCTGTTGAACCTCAGCGCCTCGCGGGGCGAAACCTTCAATGTGCTGCTGGTCCGTTACGGCGTCGAGCGACTGCTCTACCGGCTGACGCGGAGCCCCCATGCCGACCTATTCGTGCTGAAAGGCGCGATGCTCTTCGCGATCTGGGCGGACAAGCCCCATCGCCCGACCCAGGATCTGGACCTTCTCGGCTTTGGCACCCCTTCTATCGATCGGCTGGAGCAGATGTTCCGCGAGATCTGCGCCACAGCCGTTGAACCCGACGGACTGGTTTTCGATCCTGCCTCGGTGCAGGCTCGCCAGATACGCGAAGACAGCGTCTACGACGGCATCCGAGTCAATATCCGAGCGGTGCTCGGCAAGGCGCTCATACCGCTGCAGGTCGATGTCGGCTTCGGCGACTGCATCACGCCCGAACCACGCATGCTGTCGTTCGGACCGCTGCTTGATCTCCCCGCGCCGGTCATGCGCACCTATCCGCCGGAAACCGTCATCGCCGAGAAGCTCGAGGCCATGCTCGTGTTGGGTCTCTCCAACAGTCGCATGAAGGACTACTTCGACATCTGGACGCTCTGCCGAACGATGCAGTTCGACGGCATGGTGCTGACCAACGCCATCAGCGAGACGATCAGGCGTCGCAGAACGGGCCTTTCAGAGGACATTCCGATCGGACTTGCCGAGTCATTCGGCGCGGATGCGATGAAGCAGGCTCAATGGGCGGGCTTCCTCCGCAAGATCGATGTGGAGGGAACTCCTGGCTTGTCGCAGATCGTCATGCAGCTCCACGACTTCCTGATGCCCCTCATCGAGGCGATCCGCAGCGGCCGTGGCGCTCCGAATCGATGGCCCGCCGGCGGCCCGTGGACCTGATCGCGCCAAGGGGCCGCTCGCGTTGCGCGGCGCGCACCGCGGGGCTTGATACTGCGGCTCGCCACGCGGCCGCAGCGGAAAGATGCGAATGCCTCAGGCGCCTCACGCCACCGCTTCACGCGCCTGCACAAACCTTCCCATCGCCATCAACGGGAAGTACAGCCGGTACATGTGGTAGCGCAGGTAGAACACCTTCGGGAATCCGGTGCCGGTGAATTCCGTTTCGCACCACGAGCCGGCAGGGTCGCCATCCGGGTTCTTCAGCGGGTCGGCGGCGTCGGCCGGCGTGAGCTGCGTGCGCGCAAGCCATTCCACCGCGCGCTGCAGATCGGGATCGTTGGCGCCGTAGATCTCCTGCAGGATCATGGCCGCCCACGCGGTCTGACTGGCGGTGCTTGGCCCCTGCCCCTTCAGGCTTGGGTTCTCGTAGCTGTTGGCGCTCTCGCCGAAGCTGCCGTCCGCCTTCTGCACGCTCTTCACCCACGCGCCGGCACGCTTGATCCACGCGGCATCGCGCGACACGCCGCAGCGGATCGGCCCAATGACCGCCTGCCAGGTGCCATAGATGTAGTTCACGCCCCAGCGACCGAAGAAGCAGCCTTCGCGTTCCTGCTTGGTCTCGATGTACTGCACCGCGCGACGGATGGCCGGATGATCCAGTCGCAGCCCGTGCCAGCTCAGGCACTCCAGCACGCGGCCGGTGATGTCGGGGCAGCTTGGATCCTGGATCGCGTTGTGATCGGCGAACGGCACGAACTCGTAGATGGGCCTGTCCTTGGTCTTGTCGAAGGCCGCCCAACCGCCGTCGTCGTTCTGCATGGCAAGGATCCATCGCACACCACGCTCGGCGGCGGCGATGTTGGCCGGGCCGCCGATTCGACGCAGACTCATGGCCACCATCGCGGTGTCGTCCACGTCGGGGTACCACGCGTTGGCGTACTCGAACACCCAGCCGCCCGGCTCGGTACCCGGCGCCACGTTCACGGCCCAGTCGCCGCGATGTCGCACTTCCTTGCTGCGCAGCCAGTCGCCCGCGGCCTCGGCCATGGGGTTGGTGGCGTCCAGCCCGCAATCGGCCAGCGCATACAGCGCGATGCCCGTGTCCCACACCGGACTGAAGCACGGCTGCAGGCGGATGCGGTTGCCCTCCTCGATCATGAACTCGTCCAGCTCGCGCTCGGCGCGCTTCACCATGGGCTCGCCGCGCGACATGCCCAGCGCCTGCATCACCACCTGGATGTACACCATGGGCGGGAAGATGGCGCCCAATCCGCTGGTGGGCGCAGGCATCTCCTGACCCATGCGCGTGGCGCTCCAGTTGAAGGCCTGCTCGATCGCGCGACGACGCCAGCGCGTGCCGAACACGTCGTGCACGCGCTTCATGATCCAGTCCACGCTGCCAAAGAAGGCGCGCCAGAACGCCGGCACGTCGGCGCGCATCTTCAGGCGGTGACGCGCCTGCTGGCTCACGAACAGCTCGTCGATGCCCTGCTGCGCGTCCAGCTGACGCGTGGGTCGCAGCACCGTCACGATGGCCAGCGGCAGCAGCATGGTGCGGCTCCACGCGCTCATCTTGTTCAGGTGGAAGTAGAACCACTTCGGCATCCACACCATCTCGGGCGGAATGCTGGGCACCGCGTTCCATGAGATCTGCCCCAGGCACGCCAGATAGAAGTTGGTGAAGCTGTTGCAGCGCTCGGCGCCGCCCATGCGCAGGATCACCTCGCGCGCGCGCCGCATGTGCGGGGCATCGGGGCTGTCGCCCGCCAGCTTCAGGCAGAAGTAGCCCTTCACGCTGCCACTGATGTCGATGCCGCTGCCCGGGAACTGCCCCCACCCGCCGTCAGGGCGCTGCTGGCTGCGAAGCTGCTCCACGATCTTGCGCAGCGTGGTGCCGGGGCGACCATCCACCAGCGGCTCGCGCTCCTGCCGAAGGATCCACTTCATCAGCAGGTACTCGCTCTGCAGGATGCTGTCACCCTCCAGCTCGGCGCACCAGTGGCCATCCTTCTTCTGCAGCGAGCCAAGCGCGCGCTGCGCGGCCTGCACCGCGGCACGAATGCGATCCAGCGACTGCACGTTGGGTTCGGTGGAGAGGGCGCTCATGGAGGATCGACGAGTATACGGCGGCCCCCCGCCATTTCCGCTCATTCGTAGGCGTCTGGCCGCACCCAGCGCTTCTCGCGCGCGCTCACCAGCGCCGCGTGCAGCACGCACTGCGTGCGGAAGGCATCGTCGAAATCGGGCAGCGGCAGCACCGGCTTCTGGCCCGTGAGCGCGCGCACGATGTCCGCGGCCATGCTGGTGAAGCCGTGCTCGTAGCCGATCAGGTGCGCCGCGGGCCAGTAGGCACCCGCCCACGGGTGCTCGGCGTCGGTGCACATGATGCGGCTCCAACCGCGCAGTCGCGCCGGCAGCGTGTCGTCCCACCACTCCAGCTCGTTCATGCGCTCGAAGTCGAAGCGCACGCTGCCCTTGGTGCCGTTCAGTTCCAGGCGGTTGGCGTTCTTGTTGCCGGTGGCCAGACGCGTGGCCTCGAAGCTTGCCGTGGCGCCGCCCGACAGGCGCGCCAGAAACAGCGCGGCATCGTCCACGGTGCTGGTGGCCTTTCGCGCGCCGCTGCGACGACTCTTCACCCAGGTGGTCTCCATGGCGCCGCACACTTCGGCGATCTCCTCGCCGGTGGTGAATCGCACCAGGTCGATCAGGTGCGCGTTCAGGTCGCCGTGCGCGCCGCTGCCGGCAAGCGCCGCATCGAAGCGCCACAGCATGGGCGTGGCCGCGCCGCCCCAATCCTGCAGATAGCTGGCGCGCGCGTGGCGGATGGTGCCCAACCGCCCTTCCGTGACCAGTTGCCGCACGAGCCCGATGGCCGGGCAGCGGCGATAGTTGAACCACACGAAGGTGCGCGCCTTCGACGCGCGCGCCGCATCGCGCATGGCGCGCGCGTGGCCCAGCGAACCGGCCAGCGGCTTCTCGCACGCCACATGCTTGCCCGCCCGCAGCGCCGCGATGGCGATGGGTGCATGCAGATGGTTCGGGGTGAGCACGTCCACCAGGTGCACCTTCGGATCGCGCACCAGCGCTTCCCAGGTGGGTGCGGTAGTGGCCACTTCCCAGCGCTCGGCGAATGCGCGAGCGGCCACGCGATCGCGACCCGCCACGCACTGCAGTCGCGGACGACGCTTCAGGTCGAAGAAGCATGGCGCCTGACGCCACGCATTGGCGTGCGCGCGACCCATGAACTTGGTGCCCACCAGTCCGATGCCGAGTTCCGTCGTCTTCG
>RFQW01000371.1 GCA_009924765.1 Planctomycetota bacterium
CTTTCCAGCGATTCAGGCGGCCAGCCTGCAACTGCGCGCTCGACTCATGGCCGAACTGATCCGGGTGGTGCGCTCGCGAAAGCTCACGCAGGTTTCGGCGGCCAAGCTGTTTGACGTGAGCCAGCCGCGCGTCAGCGATCTGATGCGCGCAAAGGTGGACAAATTCTCAAGCGACGCGTTGGTCGAAATGCTGGCGCGGGCCGGTGTGGCGGTGCAGGTGACGGTGCGATGATCCCACCCCAGCCTCGCGGCACTTCCGTCAGTCGCGACTCGAACTCCACATCAGCATCGCGTTTTCGCAGTCGCAGCAGCATGTGGTGCTGATGCGGCGACGCGGCCTGGCCTTCGACTCGGACAGTGCGTCACCCTGAAGCATGCGCGTGCTCAACCACCCCTGACCGCCCGGGAATCGGCTCCATCCGCTGCCGACCCACATGCCTGCGCCAATGCGATGCGCACTGCCGCCGTCCCAGACAATCATGTCTGGCGTGGGGTTGAGCACCAAGCGCCCATTCACCATGTAGGTGGTTGGATTGAAGATGAGCATTTCGTCGGCCCGCGCGGTGGCAGTGAGCGATGTGCACACCACCGCAGCCGCACAAACGAAGCGAACAACGCTGCAACGCGAATTGATTGGTCCGTTCATGCATGCAGTTGTAAAGGCAGCTTGGTGACACATCCGTGACACAATGATTCTTCGCTCAACTTGCCAAGCGCCACTTGCACCCGCCCCAACACGCGCTACGATGTGCTCGGCATCAAGAGTCCCGCGCGACCTCTACAAGCGCGGGCGGCAACCGAGTCCTGAGCGACCACGGTGCCGAGGTCAGCCCTGAAAGGGCGATGCGGCGCAGGGGTTCGCAAGGCGAACCACCTTCTGCAAAACGGTTCCCCACGTTGGGGCGCCCCCCTTTCAAGCTGCCTGCCCCTCGTGCCATGGAGATTCGCCATGGGCATCGCGCACGCCGCTTCCGCCGCACCAAAATCACGCCGAAGTACCGGCAAATCCGCTGAAACTCCGCCGGAACGCGCCGCAACAACGCCGGCACCACACCCCGCTCGCACCACGCTGCGCGATCTGGGCCTAGTGGGGCTCGACACGCTGGAGCCAGTCATCCTGGCGGCCCTTGCCACCGAGACACCGCTGCTGCTGATCGGCGCGCACGGCACGGCGAAAAGCCTGCTGCTCAGCCGGCTGTGTGAAGCGCTGGATCTGCCGTGGCGTCACTACAACGCAAGCCTGATCAACTACGACGACCTGATCGGGTACCCGCTGCCCGATGTGTCCGGTGAGCTGAAGTTCATCCAGACGCCCGCATCGGTGTGGGGCGCCGCCGCGGTGTTCATCGACGAGATCAGCCGCGCGCGCCCCGACATGCTGAATCGACTGTTCCCGATCATCCACGAGCGGAAGGTGCAAGGGTTGCCGCTACCCACGCTGCGCTTCCGTTGGGCGGCCATGAATCCGCCCGCTTCACCCGATCACCCCGACGAAACCGCCTACGCCGGCAGCGAACCACTGGACGCGGCACTGGCCGATCGATTCGGGTTCGTGGTGCAGGTTCCCAGCTGGCACGCCATGAGCGAGCAGGATCAGCATCGCGTGATCACCAGCAAGCCAAACCCCGTCACGCCAGCCGCCGCATCCGCGATTCGACACGCCGTGCAGCACATTGCCGAACGCTTGCCCGCCATCGAGCAGGCGTTGGGCGAGGTGCTTGCCGAATACGTGCGCTGCATCGCGCAGCAATGTGCGCGACTGCAACTGCCACTCAGCGGCCGCCGCGCCGCGATGCTGTACCGAAACCTGCTGGCGGTGCATGCGGCGTGCGATCGCGTTCGGCCGGGTGTTCGGCCCGAGGATTCGTCATGGCTCACACTCACGTGCGCGCTGCCGCAGTTGGCAAGCGGCGCGTCGATCGATCAAGCGCGCCTGCAACTTGCTCACAATGAGGTCTGGAAATCGCTGCATCTAGATCGCGGCGATCCGCGCCGACTGCTGGCCGCCGAACCCGACTCGGTGCGCCGCCTGCTGCTGGCGGTGAACTTTGAGCAGCTGAGCACGCAGGAGTTCTCCTGCTACGCGGCCGATGCACTGGCTCGTCTGGCCCCCGGCGGTCGCCACGCGCTGGCCCTGCACCTGATGGAGACCGGCGCGGCCAGCCGCGCCATCGCCGCCGTTGCGGAGCAGGTGGCAGGCCTGTTTGCGGAAGTGTCGATGGCACAGAACGTGAATGCGAAGGTGGCGTCTGGCGGCAACACGCACGCCTCGTGGCAGGAAGTGATTCGCGTCAGCGCCGCCACTGATCAACGCGACCCCGACCGCACGCTGATCGAGAACCTGCTCGCAGGCCAGTGGAGCAAGGGTGTGATCAAGCTGGTGCCCGACGTGAC
>RFQW01000372.1 GCA_009924765.1 Planctomycetota bacterium
GCCGGCACCGAGTTCATCTTCGGCAAGGCGGCCGATGCGTCGGGACCGTGGGGCTTCATCTTCGCGGTGAAGGTGCTGCCCATCATCATCTACTTCGCTGCGCTGATGGCGGTGCTGTACCACCTGGGCATCATGCAGCGCGTGGTGGCGGTGCTGGCGTGGGTGCTGCGGCGCGCGCTTGGCATCAGCGGCGCCGAGGCGCTGTCGGCGGCGGCCAACATCTTCCTCGGGCAGACCGAGGCGCCGCTCACGGTGAAGCCGTTCATCGCGGGCATGACGCGCTCGCAGATCATGTGCATCATGGTGGGCGGCTTCGCCACCATCGCCGGCAGCGTGATGGCCGCGTACATCGTGATGGTGGGGGGCGACGACCCGGCCATGCGCATCGAGGTGGCCAAGCACTTCATGACCGCCAGCGTCATGAGCGCGCCTGCCGGCATCGTGATGGCCAAGCTGCTGATGCCCGAGACCGAACCGGTGCGCGAGGAGTCGCTGGAGTCGCTGCGCAACATGCCGCACACCACGGTGAACGTGATGGACGCGGCGGCCGAGGGCTCTGGCGCTGAATGTGGCGGCCATGCTGGTTGCGTTCGTGGCGCTGCTGGCCATGCTCAACTTTCCGCTGGCGGCCCTGAGCGAGATCGATTCCATCGCTGCGTGGCGTGCGCAGCACGGCATTCCGGTGCTCACTTTCCAGAACCTGCTGGGCTATGTGTTCACGCCGCTGGCGTGGTGTCTGGGTGTGGGTGCCGATGCGCAGAAGGTGGGTTCGCTGATGGGACAGCAGGTGATCGCCACCGAGTTCGTGGCCTACGTGGATCTTGCCAACAGCGTGAAGAGCGGTTCGATCAGCCTGCGCGGTTCGCAGATCGCCACCTATGCGCTGTGCGGTTTCGCCAACCTGCCGTCGATCGCCATCCAGATCGGTGGGCTGAGCGCGATGGCGCCCAACCGTCGAAGCGACTTCGCCCAGCTGGGACTGCGCGGCATGATCGCCGGCGCGCTGGCCTGCTGGATGACCGGCGCGGTGGCGGGCCTGTTCCTGTAGTTCGCCTCAGCAAGCGGTGGCGTGCGGCATCTGCCGCGCGCGGCCGCATTCGGCGCATGTGGTGGCCGGCGTGCCGCGCATGTCGTAGCCGCAGCCGGGGCACAGGTCGTCGCGGAAATCCAGGCGGATCACCAGGCTGCATCCCTTGCACACGCTCTCGCCCATGGTGGCCACGTGCGCATGCTGGCAGCGCGGGCACTTCAGGTTGGCGGCGGTCACCGGCGGCACTTCCGCGCCCGAGAGACGACGCACGCGGCCCATGCGAATCAGCACGCCCGCGGCCAGCAGGGTGCACACGTCCAGAATCGCCAGCGCGTAGGCCACGCGCCACAGCATGGAGTCATCGCGGCCCGTGGCCACCGCCTCGTTGATCAGGCCGGTGATCAGGCCGCCCATCACGGCGGTGCAGATGGTGGCGGCGTGACGCAGATACGCGGCAGCGCCAGTCAGCGGTGCCAGGCCCAGCAGGCACCAGAGTGCAACGGAAAGTGCAAGGGTGAAGCTGCCAGTCGCGCCGGACACCAGCCATGCGGGCGGATCGCGCTGAATGCCCATCAGGAAGGGATCGATGCCGATCAGCGCAACGGCCAACCACGCGCAAGCCGACAGGACCATGGCCACGATGCCCGTGATGCCAAGCATGCGCTCGCTCGAGGAAGCGCTTGCGCCGTGGTTCGGCGTCCGCAGCGCGATGGCGCAGCAACCCGCCACCAGTGCGCCTGCATCGCCGATCAAGGCCACCACCCACGGGAACACCTGCCGGGTGCCGCCCATCGCGCCGTTGATCGCCACATCGAGCACCAGGCCGATCACGAACGTGATGGCAGCGCCCCACAACGCGATGCGCTCCGCCAGTCGCAGGCTGTCGTCCATGCGCTGGGTGCGACGCATCAAGGGCACCCATGCCACGGCCAGCGACGCGAACCCCATGCCGTACCAGCCCATGGCGAAGCGGTCCAGACGCTGCATCGAAAGGTTGGCGGCCCAGATCAGGAACAGCGCGAGCAGCACCGACAGGCCGATGTACGACGTGAACACCACGTGCAGCGGCGACGCTCCGCGACCGGCGTCGGCCTGGCCCACTTTCAGCAGTGCCGCGCAGGCCACCACGATCACGATGGCCGACCCGGCAAGTCGACCGGCCTCGGCGCTGTCGCCCATAAACAGCGCCGCAACGCCACACCCAGCTGCCAGCGCCAGGGCGCTCAACATCACCTTCAGAAGCAGGCTGCGCGCGATCATGCGCGACAGCGTAGCCGGATTTTCAGCGGGGATTGTTCGCGTGAGCCGGATGTCGGAAGCCGGTCATGGAGCCGACAATTCCGCTGCGTAGAAGATGTTGGG
>RFQW01000373.1 GCA_009924765.1 Planctomycetota bacterium
ACCAGCTACGGGCAGAACGTGCTGCGCCACTCGATCGAGGTGGCGTTCCTGTGCCAGCTGATCGCGAGCCAGCTTGGCCTCGACGCCGCCACGGCCCGCCGCGCCGGCTTCCTGCACGACATCGGCAAGGCCATGGACCACGAGGTGGAGGGCGGCCATCCGGCGATCGGCATGGAATTCGCCAAGCGTCACGGTGAAACCAGCGAGGCGGTGCTGAACGCGATCGGCGGCCATCACGGCGACATTCCCTGCACCACGCCCTTCACGCCCATCGTCACCTCGGCCGATGCGGTGAGCGGCGCACGCCCCGGCGCGCGGCGCGAAAGCATGGAGCACTACATCAAGCGGCTCGAGCAGCTCGAGTCGATCGCCATGGAGCAGCCCGGCGTGCAGGAGGCGTTCGCCATCCAGGCCGGCCGCGAGGTGCGCGTGATCGTGGATGCCAACAAGGCCGACGACGCGCGCTGCTTCGCCATCGCGCAGGAAGTGGCCAAGCGCGTGGAGGCCGAGATGACCTTCCCGGGCGAGATCAAGGTGACGGTGCTGCGTGAACTGCGCGCCGAAGCCAACGCGCGTTGACGCGTGCGGCTAGTGCCGCAGCAGCAGGCCGCTCAGGATGATCGCCACCAGCACCACGCTGATGATCACCATGGCGCGCTCGCCACGACGCGCGAACCAGCGGGCCAGCAGCACCGCACGCGCGATCGGCGTGGCGATGCCAACCAGCACACCGAGCAGCATCAGCGCGTCGCCGCGCGGCAGGCCGCGCAGCGTCTCCAGCAGGCCGTGCTCGGTGCGAGGCGGCTCGTGTCGCACGATCGACAGCACCTCGCCCAGCGCCACCAGTGTCAGGCTGAGCGCCACCATGCAGCGAATCATCAGTCGCTGCGACGCGCCGGTGCTTGGGTCCAACTGACGATCGCGCAGACGATCGATCTCCGCCTGATCGCTCACGGCAAAACCCCCGCCGCCTTCAGCAGCATCTGCACGCCCATCACGCTCACGAACAACAGAAACACCAGCCGCAGCGCGCGCAGCTTGATGCGCGACACCAGCCAGCTGCCAAGCATGGCACCGGGCACGATGCCGATCGCCACCAGACCCGCGATCACCGGGTCGATCATGCCCAACCGCAGGAACACCAGCGAGCCCGCGGCCGCCGTGGCGCCGATCATGAAGTTGCTGGTCACCGTGCTGGTGCGGAAGGGCATCTTCATGCAGGTGTCCATGCTGAGCACCTTTACGGCGCCAGCGCCCAGCCCCAGCATGCCCGCGATGGTGCCGGCCAGTCCCATGATGGCCAGACCCCAGCCCACGCGACGGATGCGATAGATGCGCGGACCGGCGGCCGTTTCCTGCACGCCATCCAGCGCCAGTCGCGCGGCAAGACCCGTGCTCGGCAGCATGCTGGTGTCCACATCCTCCACAAGGCCCGTGCTAGGCAGCATGCTGGTGTCCACGTCCTCCACGCGACGCATCGACAGCGCCGCGGTGAACAGCAGCACCACGCCAAAGGTGATCTGCAGCGCGATCGTGCTGATCAGGAAGGCGGTCAGCGCACCCACGATACTGGCCACGCCCGCCACCAGTTCAAGCAGCAGACCCACGCGATAGTTGGTCAGCGCATCGCGGCCAGGAATCATGGCGGCGCCGATGCTGGTGAACACCACTGCCACCAGGCTCGCGCTCACCGCGGTCTTCATGGGAACACCAAGCAGCATCACCAGACCGGGAACCACCAGCGCACCGCCACCAAGGCCGATCAGCGCGCCGATGAACCCACCCACCGCCGCGAGTGCCATCACGCACAGGTCGAACAGGATGGGGCTGGACTCGTGCAAGGGTGCAGTGTTGCCACCGGGCAGCGGCTTGGCAAACCGGGGTAGGCTTCGCGCATGCTCAACGCAACGCTGATCGTCGCGTCCCTGCTCGCCTCCGGTGCCGCTGCCGCGCCACCAACCGACGCGGCCGGCAGCGTCAGTCTGACGGTGTACTCAAGCGCCGATCCGTCGGGCTTCGACCCGCGGCAGTTCCTGGAGCAGGCACGCTCTGGATACGGTGCGGTGGCGGGCGTTCCAGGCTTCGGATTGGTGCGTGAAACCCGCGCCATGGACATGCCCACCGGCGTCGGCCAGCTGGCCTTCACGGATGTGGCGGCCTTCATCGATCCAACCACCGTCAGCTTCAACGATCTCACCGAGCCAGGCACCGCAGTGCTGGATCAGCGCTTCGAGTTCGACCTTGTCAGCTCGGAGAAGCTGCTCGAGCGATATGTGGACCGACCGATCAGCGCGATGGTGGACATGCAGGGCGGCCCGCTGAAGGTCAGCGGCACGCTGCTTGCGGCGCGCGGCGGCGTGCTGGTGATCCAGCGCGACGGCGGCATC
>RFQW01000374.1 GCA_009924765.1 Planctomycetota bacterium
CCAGCAATCCGACCTTCGCGCCGAAGCGCGCCAGGCCCACGGCCAGGTTCACGGCCACGGTGCTCTTGCCAACGCCGCCCTTGCCGGCGCCCACCGCGATCACCTGCTTCACCAGTGGCAGCGGGCTGCCGTTCTCCTGCACCTTCTCGTTGGCCTTGCGAACGTCGGCGGTGAACTCGATCTCCAGCATCTCCAGCGTGGTGCCGCAGGCCTTCGCCTTGGCATGCACGGCGGCCTCCACGTCGGCGCGGATCTTGTCCTTCATGGGGCAAGCGGGGGTGGTGAGTTCGATCACCAGACGCACCGACTCGCCAGCCACGGCGATGTGCTTGACCATGCCCAGCGTCACCAGATCCTTGTGGATATCGGGGTCCTGGACGGTGCGGAGCGCATCCTCGACGGCTTGGCGGTCAAAGCTCATGGGAGGGGGATCCTAGAACCGATCCGGCCAGCCTGCCCGCGGTTTTTCACCGACAATCGGTGGCAAGCCGATGCAATAGCCCTCGCGGAGGCCCCGTTGACGGGCGTCCTCGAGGGCGAGTCCGTGTCGGCTCGTCGCCCGAGACCCAACGAAAGGAAGGACCCATGCGTCCCACTCTCACTTCGTCCGCCGTTCGCAATGCCCGCTGCCTGGCCGTCGCCATGCTGCTCGGCTCCGCGATGTTCGTCTCGCCCGCCTTCTCGCAGTCCGGCGGCACGCCTCCGCCAGCGGGTGGTCAGGGTGGCAAGGGTGGCGACCTCGGCGGCCCACCAGTCGGCCCCGGCGCCCACGAGGGTGATGGCGATTTCGGCGGCGAAGGTCGCCCCGGCAAGGGCGCCAAGGGCGGTGCCATGGGCCAGCGCATGCAGAGTGGCCGCGCGTGGATGATGACCTTCAGCGAGATGAAGGCGTCGCTCACCGACGATCAGCGCGCCAAGGCCGAGCAGATCGAGAAGGACTTCCGCGTCAAGGAAGAGGCGTGGCGCAAGGAGAACGGCAAGATGAAGGCGCTCGCCGAGGCGGCCCGCAACTCGGGCGGTGCACCAGACCCCCAGACGATGCAGCAGATGAAGGCGCTGAACGACTCGCGCCCGAAGCTCGACGAGGTGCAGAAGCAGATCTTCGGCATGCTCACCCCCGAGCAGCAGGAGACCTTCAAGAAGAACCTGGCCGCCAACGAGGCCAAGCTGAAGGAGCAGGCCGCCAAGCGTGGCGGGCGGCCCCGGTGGCGAGGGCGCCGAAGGCAAGGGTGGCAAGGGCAAGGGCGGCAAGGGCAAGGGTGGCAAGGGCGGCGACAAGCCGACCGATGGCGATGGCAACCCGCCGCCGCCGCCGATGGATCAGTGATCCGTCGCTGACAGCGCAACAACGAACGCGGCCGCCCGAACTTCGGGCGGCCGCCGTGTTTTTCAGGTTGCTGCAGCCGGCTCAGCCGCCGCCGAACACCTTGATGTCGTCGTAGTTGTCCAGCGTGCCGAGGCCACCCATCTTGGTGATGGCGGACGAGGTGACGATGTCCGTGACCGGTGCCTTCTTCGTGCCGGGGCCATCCTGATTGCTGAAGTAGATGCCGTCCTTGCCCGCGCTGATGATCATGTACTTGCCGCGTGGCGAACCCTGCAGCGGCTTGTCCGCATCGCCGAAGCCGGGGTGACGCAGCAGCTGCGCGAAGGTGCGCATCTTGCCCAGTTCATCGGTGGCGTCCAGGATGGAGTACGGGTTCGGATCGCCGCCCGACGCGGCCTTGGTCTGCGGCACGCTCAGCGTTCCAAGGCCCGGGCTGTTCAGGTAGGGCCGCAGGCCACCGAACTTGTTGCCGCTGTCGGCGATCACGATGAACTGCGCGCGGTCGCTGTTCTTGCCGGCGAGTGGGCCGGTGGTGCGCACGGCGCGCAGGTACAGCAGCGGGTTGCCCCACGCGTCGACCAGGCCCGGCAGTTTGGCCAGCGGTGAAGTCGACGGCACGAGCGTTCCGGTCTGATCCACCTTGCCCGTGATGGGCTGCAGGTCGCTGGCCTTGGGCGCGAACAGCGGCGGATACTGCTTGCCCTTGATGCGCGGACCTTCGCCGACCTTGCCCGGGTTGATCTTCACGTCGAAGGTCTCGGTGGAGCCTGGAACGGCGAACTTCAGTTCCACCCAACCATCGGCGCTGCTCAGCGCGGTGTAGGTGGTGGTGTCCAGATCCGTCTTGCGCACGCCGCCGCCCATCAGTTCCAGCAGCGCGTTCTCGGTGCTGCTCATCTGCGGATCGTTGGCCAGGATGTCCTCCGGCACCAGTCCGGGGTAGCTGCCGAACTCCTGCTGGAAGCTGTCGCAGGCCTTGCCGAATTCCTGCATCAGGCCCAGCGTCTGCGTGGCCTTGGCGCGCTCCTGCACCTTGCCCAGCGCCGGCAGCAGGATGC
>RFQW01000375.1 GCA_009924765.1 Planctomycetota bacterium
GTTCGGCCTGATGCCGCACCCCGAGCGATTCACGCGCTGGACGCAGCACCCGTGGTGGACGCGGCTGTCGGCGGAACAGCGCCGCGGGGAGCCACTGGGCCTGCGCATGTTCCGTGCGGCGGTTGCATGGGCGGCGCGTCCCCTGAACGAGCGCCAGGCTTCGGTTGCTGCGTGTGTCACGCCTGCGAGTCGGTAGGCTTCGGCGCATGCACATCCCGCTTCGACATGCCAACCGGTTGGGTTTGATCGCTCTGCTTCTGTCCGTGTTGCTGCCCTCCGCCGCTCTCGCTGCGGACGCCCCGGCAAGCAAGCAGCCGAACATCCTGGTGATCTGGGGCGACGACATCGGCCAGTTCAACATCAGCGCCTACAACATGGGCATGATGGGCTACCGAACGCCCAACATCGACAGCATCAGCAAGGAAGGTGCGACATTCACGGACTGGTACGGGCAACAGAGCTGCACCGCAGGCCGCGCCGCGTTCATCACCGGTCAGTCACCGATTCGAACCGGTCTGACCAAGGTCGGCCTGCCGGGTGCCCCGGAGGGCATGAGGGCCGAGGATCCGACCATCGCAACGTTGCTGAAGGCACGCGGCTACGCAACGGGGCAATTCGGCAAGAACCATCTCGGCGATCGCGACGAGATGCTTCCAACCGCGCATGGTTTCGAAGAGTTCTACGGACCGCTGTATCACCTGAATGCCAGCGAGGAGCCGGAACATGTGGACTACCCCAAGGATCCGGCGTTCGTGAAGAAGTTCGGTCCACGCGGCGTGATCCACAGTTTTGCGGGTGGTCGCGTCGAGGACACGGGTGCCCTGACGCGAAAGCGCATGGAGACCATCGACGATGAGACGCTGCAGCATTCGCTTGCATTCATCGACAAGGCGCACAAGGATGGCAAGCCGTTCTTCGTGTGGTGGAACGCCACGCGCATGCACATCTTCACGCACTTGAAGCCCGAATCCGACGGTAAGACGGGGTTGGGCGTCTACGCGGACGGCATGGTGGAGCATGACGGCCATGTGGGCATGCTGCTCGCCAAGTTGAAGGAACTTGGCATCGATGACAACACGATCGTCATGTATTCAACGGACAACGGAGCCGAATCCTTCACCTGGCCCGATGGCGGCACCACGATGTTCCGCGGCGAGAAGAACACCAACTGGGAAGGCGGCTATCGCGTGCCGTGCGTGATCCGTTGGCCCGGCGCGATCAAGCCTGGCACCGTGATCAACGACGTGGCCTCACACGAGGACATGCTGCCCACGCTGCTGGCTGCCACGGGCGACACCACGGTGATCGCGGACCTGAAGGCCGGCCGGAAAGTGGGCGACCGAACCTACAAGGTTCACATCGACGGCTACGACCTGCTGCCGGCGCTGAAGGGTGCCGGTGCGTGGCCACGCAAGGAATTCCTGTACTGGACCGATGACGGCAACGTGGCAGCCGTGCGCTACGGTGACTGGAAGGCCAGCTTCCTGGTGCAGAACGCGGAAGGACTCAAGGTGTGGCAGCAGCCGTTCGAGCAGCTTCGCGCACCGCTGCTGACCAACCTTCGCATGGATCCGTTCGAGCGCGCCCAGCATGATGACGCGATGGGGTACCAGCGCTGGTACCTGGAGCACATGTTCATGATCGCGCCGGCCGCCGGCTACGTGGGCAACTGGATGCAGAGTTTCCGTGACTTCCCGCCACGACAGAAGCCGGGAAGCTTCAATCTAGACCGCGTGATGGAGGCCGTCACCGCGACACCGGGTGGTGGATGACATGCGCCGATCAAATCGGGGTCTGAAGCACACATGAGCGCCGACTCTCGCGCGCCTCGCTGCACGCAATGCGGCTACGCGCTGACCGGATCCGCCTCCGGGCGTTGCCCCGAGTGTGGACACCAGTCGCGCATGCGCGAACGCTGGCGTGAGGGTGAGCTGCACCTCGAGGGGCCACTGGTGGTCATGCCGGTGTTCGTGCGGGCCATGGTGGCCTGCGCGCTGATGTGCGTTGGCGTGCTGATGTTCCTGCTGCTCGACGAGGTGTTCCTGGATGCGCTGGGCCTGCGTGTGCGCATCGATGCTCGGTGGATGGTGGTGCCCATGGCGCTTCTTTCGCCCCTTGTTGCGTGGCTTTGGGCACGACCCATCCGCAGCGATGACGCGCACCACTTCGACCTGCATGATGGTTCATCGTGGCGCACCTGGTTGCCGCTTTCATTGCTGATCTGGTGGCTGTTCGCCGTGCTGCGCGTGGTGGACATCCAGTCGAGCGCCGCGCGCGCTGCCGCTTCGGCGGCGGCTGGCACCAGGCCGGTTCCCGATGAGACGCTGCTCGTGGCGTGCGCCCTGCTCGGCATCGCCGGCCAGATTCCATGGATTC
>RFQW01000376.1 GCA_009924765.1 Planctomycetota bacterium
ACAGTCCGGCATGCTCGCCCTCGGGTTCCATGCGCTCAAGGGTCACCATCACCTGCAGCGACTCGTCGCCGTCGTCGGGCATTTCAAGCACGGTCTCCACCGAGCGCAGCATGCTTTCCATCACCGGCGCCACCAGATGCCCGTCGTTGGCCACGATCACCTTGATGGCCACGCGGTCGCCATCGAAGCGGATGAATCCGGACAGGTGGCTGTGCAGGAACGCAAGGGTGTTGTCGATGGCTTCATCTCGCATCCCGGCATCCTATGAGCGCGCAGACCCATCTACACTGCCGCCGTGCCCTCCAGCGACCAAGCCGACACCGCGCGCGCCCCAGCCTCCGGCACGCTGATCGCCGTGGCGATTCCGGTGGAGAGCGCGGGCGAGGTGCCGTCGGCGATCGAGATGGCCCGCAAGGAAGTGACCGCCGGTGCGCGCCTGGTGGAGTGGCGCGTGGATGCGCTGGCGGAGGAGCCAGATGGCCTGAAGCACATCCTGCGTCTGGTGCGCGAAAGCCCGGCGCCCTGCATCGTCACCATCCGAAGCGCGACCGAGGGCGGCAACTTTCGTGGTGAGGACACCGACCGCGTGAGCATGCTCGAGGCGATCGGAACCGCCGATCCGGGCCCGCGCTACATCGACTTCGAGCTGGCGCATCTCGCGCGCAGCGCCAACATCCGGCAGAAGGTGCTGCTGGCGGTGGATCACGCGCGGCAGGTGCGTGACCTGAAGACCAGCCTCATGCTGAGCAGCCACGACTTCGATGGACGCCCCAGCGATCTCACGCGCCGCGCCACCGCCATGTGGAACGATTCCGCCTGCGCGGTGGCCAAGCTGGCATGGAAGGCGCGCAGCGTGCGCGACTGCATCGAGGCGTTCGAGCTGCTGCAGCAGGCGCCCAAGCCCACGGTGGCGCTGTGCATGGGCGCGCACGGCATGGCCTCGCGCGTGCTCGGTGCCAAGTTCGGTGCATTCCTCACCTACGCGCGCGCGCAGGGCGACCCGGGCACGGCGCCCGGGCAACCCACCGTGTCGCAGTTGCGCGAGCTGTATCGCTTCGATTCGATCACGCCGCGCACGCGCGTGTTCGGCGTGGTGGGTTGGCCCATCGAGCATTCGCTGAGTCCGCACCTGCACAACGCGGGCTTCGGCGCGATCGGTTTCGACGGCTGCTACGTGCCGTTGCCCGTGCCGCCCGAGTGGGAACACTTCAAGGCCAGCGTGCATGCGCTGCTCGACTTCAAGCCGCTGGATCTCGGTGGTCTCAGCGTCACCATGCCCCACAAGGAGCACCTGGTGCGACTGGTGCGCGAGCGTGGTGGCACGCTGGATGCCGTCACCGAGCGGTGTGGTGCCGCGAACACGCTGGTGGTGGGGGAACGCGGCGCACTGCGAGCGGCGAACACCGATGCGCCGGCCGCCGCCTCCGCGCTGAGCATGGCGCTTGGCATCGACCCGGCGGCCACGACGGCGCTTGCGTCGGGCATGGAACCATCTGTGGTCGAGGGCGGCGATGCCGCGCGCACGGCCTGGGCCGGCAAGCGTGTGGCGCTGCTTGGTGCGGGTGGGGTCGCGCGCGCCATCGCGACCGGACTCTCGTTCGCCGGCGCGAAGGTGGTGATCTTCAATCGAACGCATGCGCGTGCCGAAGCCATCGAGCGCGACCTGCATCGCAAGCCCATCGCGGGCGGCGGCGAGTCGCATGTGGTGGCGGGGCGCATGGAAGAACTTGGCTGCGGATGCTTCCACGCGTTCGTGAACGCCACCAGCGTTGGCCTGGAAGGCGGACCGGATGCCAAGGGCTGTCCGCTTCCCGATGACGTGCCGCTCGACGACTCGGTGGTGGTGATGGACACCATCTACAAGCCGCGCGTCACGCCGTTGGTGCGTCTGGCCGCAAGTCGCGGCGCACGCGTGGTGGACGGCACGCACATGTTCATGCGTCAGGCCGAGATGCAGTTCGCCATGTTCACCGGGCACGCCGCGCCCCCTGGACTGTTCCATGGACTTCTCGGCGTGGCACTTGGAGGCTGAATGAACCAGACCGAAGCCGTCGCGAAGGCGCCCGCACATCCACAGACGCTTGGTCGCACCGCGTGGCTTGCGCTCACGGTGCTCAGCTCGCTCAACCTGCTCAACTACGCCGACCGCTACGTCATCAGCAGCCTGCTTCCCACGCTGCAGAAGCCGGTGGAAGAGGGCGGCCTGGCGCTCACGGATGGCGAGAGTGGATGGCTCTACTCGGCCTTCATCCTGGTGTACACGCTCACCGCGCCCATCTTCGGCCTGCTGGCGGATCGCGTGCATCGACTGCACATGCTGGCCTTCGCCGTGGCCTTCTGGAGTCTGCTCACCGCTGCGGG
>RFQW01000377.1 GCA_009924765.1 Planctomycetota bacterium
CGGCATGCGCGTGGGCCGCGCAACCTTCGCGCAACTGGAACGCGAGGCGCCCATCCTTGGCACCACGCTGCGCGTGCGCGAGGAGATCGATGCGCGCGCCCTGCGAAGCCTGGCCAGCCTGCATGGCGACGATCCGGAAGCCTGGCGCACCGTGATCGAGTGGGGCCGCGAGCACCCCGGCACCTACGAAGGCCTGCCCGACTGACGCACCGCGTCAGCGACGGTCGTCGTCGACCTTCTTGCCGATCATCAGGTAGTTGAAGCCGCGCATGAAGAAGTTGCCCTCGAGCGCCGCGCGCGCGAAGTCGCCGCGCTCCAGCTTGGCGTTGTGGCGCACCACGCACACGATGTCGATCATGGTGAACAGCTCGCGCATGCGCGCGAACAGCTCGAAGCCGATGGGCATGAACACGCCGCCGCCGCCACCCTTCTCGCCCTTGCGCTTGCGCCACGAGTCGCTCACGTACACCGCGGCATAGCGACGGTTCTTCAGCGTGCGGTGCATCTCGTGCAGCACGCGCTCCATGGCCTGGTAGTACGCCTCGCCGCCATCCTCACCCGAGGCATCGAGCTTGCCGATGCAGCGCGGATCGCTGGAGTAGTTCACGTGCGTGCTGTACGGCGGATCCACGAACGCGAAGTCCACGCTGGCATCTGGCTGCGGCAGCGCGCGTGCGTCGGCCTGCTGGATCTCGTCACGCGTGGGCGACAGATCGAACCCCACCGCCTGCCGCTTGAGATGCGTGCACACGTCGATGGTGGTGCCGCTGCCGCACATGGGATCGAGCACCACATCGCCCTCGCGGGTGTAGCGCTGCAGCAGCTGCCAGATCACCCAACTCGGCGTGGCGCCGACATAGTCCTTGTCTCCCTGCACGGTCACGGTGAACCCGTCCGCGTCCTTCATGTCGTAATGCTGGCTGGGGTACTCCCACAGCGTGCTTGGAAAGACCTTCAGGGGCGGGCGGCGCATCGGATGGGTCTCGAAGGCTTCGGCGACTCAGGGCTTCGCCTGCAGCGGCATGCCGTCCATCAGCGAGGCGGGTGCCGGCTTGGTCTTGATCACGTTCACGGCGTGCAGCAGGTCGATCATCGCCTGCCATCGCGCCGGATCCATGCTGCCCAGACCGTTCGCCTGCGTCCACGGCGTGAGCAGCAGCGGCTTCATGCGCTCGGCGGCCAGGTTCATGGCTTCGGCGCTCATGGCCGGGTTCAGCGCCGCAATGCGCGGGTTGTACTTGGCGGGATCGGCCACGTAGCGCTTCCATCCCTCCTGCATGGCGGCGCAGAACTTGCGCTGCACATCGGCAGGCATGCTGCCGCGCTTCACGGCCACCACCTCGATGTAGGGGTCGTAGCCCGCCTCGCTCACGTTGTACACCTTCACCGGCACCTTCTGCAGATCCATCAGCACAGGCTCGCTGGTGATGAAGCACTGCTGCACCAGCGCGGGGTCCGCCAGGAAGTTGGCCGTGACACCGCCGTAGGGCACCTGCTTGCGGCTGGTGGGCCCGTACTTGGCGGCGACGAATTTCCACACGGGAATGCCTGTCTCGATGCTGAGGTTGCCTTCGCCCTTCCACACCGCCTCCAGCGTGGCGGGCGCATCCTTGGCGTGCGCCATCAGACCGATTGGCGTGTGATCGAACACGTTGTAGATGGCCACCAGATCGCCGCCCTGCTCGCGCACAGGATCTGGTCGCCGCTGATGGTGCCCGCGTCGCACACCCCCTGATCGATCATCTGCGGCACCGCGGCGCCACCCGGATCCTTGATGATCTCCACCTCCAGGCCCGCGTCGCGATACAGCCCGTCGAACTGCGCGGCATAGATGCCGCCGAACTCCGGCTCGGGAACCCAGTTCAGCTGCAGGCGGATGCGCGTTGGCGCCCCGGACGCGGGTGCCGCGGGCTTGCCGTCACCGCACCCTGCGATGGAGGCGAGACCGAGCAGACCGACGATGATGGAACGCATTCGCATGATCAATTCTCCTGCACGGAACTGGCGTGCCACCTTCGAAGCAGCAGCCAACCGAGGCCGCTCACGATACCGAACAGCAGGAAACCGACGCATGCGCTCAACGCCACGGCGGCGAACACCAGGTCGGTGCGTGCCTCGCGCATGCTGGCCGTGACCACGATGCCAAGCGGCGCCTGATCACCGGCATAGCCCGACACGAACTCGCCCACCACCGCGCCGATCACCGCAAGGCCAGCCGCCACGCGGCAACCGGTGACGATCGACGGCACCGCCGATGGCAGCTCCAGTTTCCACCAGCGCGCCCAGCGACCCGCGCGGTAGATGCCGAAGATCTCGCGCAGGCCCGCGTCGGTGCCGCGCA
>RFQW01000378.1 GCA_009924765.1 Planctomycetota bacterium
GCGGCCATCGATCTTGGATGCGTGCGAAAGACCTACAAGGGTCGCGTGCATGCCTTGCGCGAGGTGTGCCTGCGCGTGGAGGCGGGCGAAATCTTCGGTCTGCTCGGACCCAACGGCGCCGGCAAGAGCACGCTGGTCAAGATCCTGCTCACGGTGGTGCGACCCACCGAGGCGCGTGGCTCGATGCTGGGCCTGGCCATCGGCGACAAGTCGGCGCTTGCGCGCGTGGGCTACCTGCCCGAGCAGCACCGTCTGCCGCCGTATCTCACGGCCCGCCAGGCCGTGGAGTTCAGTGGGGCACTGTCGGGCGTTTCGCGCGCCGACCGCCGTCGCCGCGCCGACAAGCTTCTTGATCAGGTGGGCCTTCGCGACTGGAAGGACCGGCGCGTCAGCGCCTTCAGCAAGGGCATGCGTCAGCGCGCGGGATTGGCCGCGGCACTGGTGAACGATCCACAGTTGGTGTTCCTGGACGAGCCCACCGATGGCGTGGATCCGGTGGGTCGCAAGGAGATCCGCGACCTGCTGCTGCAGATGCGAAGCGAGGGCCGCACCATCTTCCTGAACAGCCATCTGCTCAGCGAGGCCGAGCAGGTGTGCGATCGCGTGGCCATCCTGCTGCAGGGCCGTGTGGTGAAGCAGGGCAGTCTGGCCGATCTGCAGCGTCAGGGTGCGCGACAGGTGCTGTGCGTGCGCTGGCCTGGTGCGCCGCGCGATCTGCCGGGTTGCGATCCTGGCGCAACGATCGACCCAACCGATGCCGCAGTGCATCGACACGTGATTCCTTCGCTCGATACCGCGGCAGCGCAGCTGGCCATCGATGCGGCGCGCGCGTCTGGCGCATCCATCGTGTCGCTCACGCCACAGCGCGAGCGGCTGGAGGATCTGTTCATGAAGGCGGTCACCGATCCACTCACCGGGTTGCCGTTGCCGCCGGGGGCCGCGTCATGACCGCCTTCATCGCCATTCTGGTGGACACCTACCGCGAGCTGGCCAGCAAGCGGCTGTTCTGGCTCAGCATGGCGCTGTCCGGACTGGTGGTGCTCAGCTTCGCGCTGATCGGCATCAACGAGAAGGGCATGAGCATCCTCGGCTGGACGCTCGAGATCCCGTTCATCAACAGCACGCTGATGGACGCTTCGGATTTCTACAAGCTGGCCTTCTACGCGCTGGGTGTGCGCTTCTGGCTGGCCTGGCTGGCGTGCCTGCTGGCGCTGGTGGCAAGCGCGGGCCTGTTCCCTGAACTGGTGTCGAGCGGCACGGTGGAGACGCTGCTCGCCCGGCCCATCGCGCGTTGGCGGCTGTACGTGTTCAAGTTCACCGGCGGCCTGCTGTTCACGGCGCTGCAGGTGATGGTGTTCTGCACCGCCAGTTTCCTGGTGATCGGTGTGCGCGGCGGCGCGTGGGAGCCGGGCCTGTTCCTGGCCGTGCCCATGGTGGCGCTGCTGTACTCCTACCTGTTCAGCGTGTGTGCGCTCATCGGCACCGTCACGCGCAGCGGCATCGCGGCGCTGCTGCTCACCGTGCTGTTCTGGGGCTTCCTGTTCACGCTGAACACCAGCGAGCAGATGGTGGTGAACAGCTTCCGCATCGCCAAGATCGAGGAGCGCAGCGCGATCGATCGCCTGATGGACACGCGCCGGCAGAAGGATGCCAATGCCGACGTGAGCGACCTGGAGCAGGAGCGCCAGAACGCCGAGGACGCGATCCGTCCGCTCACCACGGCGCACCGCATCCTGTTCGCCGCCAAGACGATCCTTCCCAAGACCGACGAAACCGTGGCGCTTGTGCAGCGCTGGACCACCGAGGCCGCCAACCTGCAGGACGTGGCGTCGGAGGATGACGAGGCGGACAAGCCCGCCGCCAGTCCGCCGCGCCGTCGCGGTCGTGGCAACAACTTCGGCACCGTGCGCGCCAAGGAGCGTGATGTGCTGGCAGCCATCGAGAAGGAGCAGCGCACTCGCGGTGTGCCGTGGATCCTGGGCACATCGATCGGGTTCGAGGTGGTGGTGCTGCTGATCGGCTGCCGCATCTTCGCGCGGCGCGACTTCTGAAATCTGTCAGCGAACGCCCAGCTCGCGCGCGCGGTCGCGTGCGGCGATGGCCGCGCGTTCAAGCAGCGACTCGAAGCCACCCTGCTGCAGCACCGCCAACGCCGCTGCGGTGGTGCCCGCCGGGCTGGTCACGCTGGCGCGCAGTTCGGCAGGGGGCACCTGTCCATGTCGCCACGCAGCTGCGGCGCCTTCCGCGGCACTCACCGCGAAGGCACGCGCAGCCTCAGCTGGCACGCCCATGCGCGTGGCCGCCGCCTCCATCGCCTCGATGAACAGGCACGCGTAG
>RFQW01000379.1 GCA_009924765.1 Planctomycetota bacterium
GGCCGCGTTCATGCAGCGCCTCGGTGACAAGACCGAAGTCCATCTGCTCCAGATAGCGCACGCCGCCGTGCACCAGCTTGGTGCTGCGACTGCTGGTGCACTTGGCCCAGTCGTGCGCCTCCACGATCGCTGTGCGCAGTCCGCGGCTCGCGGCGTCGACGGCAACACCCAGGCCGGTGGCACCTCCACCGATCACAAGCAGATCGAATGTTTCGCCGGCCAGTCGCTGCAGATGTGCGGCGCGCGCCTCCTCGCCGGCGCGTCGCGCCTGCCGGATCCGTTCGATCGCTTTCGGTGAGAACTGCGTCATGTGCCTGCCTTTCCCTCATCCCATCGTCGACTGCGCTCGATGGCGCGTTGCCACTGTGCCCGCGCGGCGGAGCGCCGATCAGCGCTCCAGACTGGCGCGAACGTTCGATCGATCCGCCGAATGTGCTCGATCTGCGACGGGTCGCTCCACACGCCCACCGCCAACCCCGCCATGAATGCCGCACCCTGCGCGGTGCTCTCCACCACCTTGGGTCGCTCCACAGGCACGCCGAGAAGGTCGGCCTGCATCTGCATCAGCATGTCGCTGGCCGACGCGCCGCCATCCACGCGCAGCACATCCAGCGCCTTGCCGGCATCCGCCGTCATGGCCTGCATCAGATCGGCCACCTGGTGCGCGATGCCCTCCAGCGTCGCGCGCGCGATGTGCGCGGCCTTGGTGCCACGCGAGATGCCCACGATCACGCCGCGCGCGGTCGGATCCCAGTGCGGTGCACCGAGGCCGGTGAAGGCGGGCACCATCATCACGCCGTCCGCATCCGGCACGCTGCTCGCCAGCGCGTTCACGTCGGGGGCGCTTCGGATGATGCCCAGTCCGTCACGAAGCCACTGGATCGCGCTGCCACCCACGAACACGCTGCCCTCGATCGCATAGGTCGCGGCCGCGTCGCCGCGCTTCCATGCCATGGTGCTCAGGAGATGGTTGCGACTGTCGACCGCCTGCTCGCCCACCTGCATCAGCATGAAGCAACCCGTGCCGAAGGTGTTCTTCGCCATGCCGGGTCGCGTGCACAACTGGCCGAACAGAGCCGCCTGCTGGTCGCCCACCATCGCGCGGATCGGCACCTCGGCGCCGAACAGTTCCGCGGGCGCCACGCCGAATGTCGCATCGCACGCACGGATCTCGGGCAACACCGACGCCGGCACATCGAACAGTTTCAGCAGTTCAGGGTCCCACGCCTGCGCGCGCAGGTTCATCAGCGACGTTCGACTCGCATTGGTCACGTCGGTCGCATGCACCGCACCGCCGGTCAGCTTCCACAGCAGCCAGGTGTCGACGGTGCCGGCGGCAAGTTCGCCCTTCTCCGCCCGCGCGCGCGCGCCCGGCACGTGATCCAGGATCCACGCGATCTTGGTCGCGCTGAAGTACGGATCCAGCACCAGACCCGTGATACGCGACACATGCGCCTCCACACCATCACGCTTCAGGCGCTCGGTGACGGGTGCGGTGCGACGGTCCTGCCACACGATCGCGTTGGCGATCGGTCGACCGGTGGAGCGTTCCCACACCACCGTGGTCTCGCGCTGATTGGTGATGCCGATGGCGGCGATGTGCCGCGCCGCCACGCGCGCGTTCTTGATCGCCTGTCGCGCCGTCTCCAGCTGCGTCTGCCAGATCTCCTCGGCGTCATGCTCCACCCAGCCCGACTGCGGAAAGTGCTGCCGGAACTCCTTCTGGGCAACGCCACAGATCGCGCCGCGCTCGTCGAAAACGATGCCGCGCGAACTGGTGGTGCCCTGGTCGAGTGCGAGGATGTATTTCATGGTTTCCTGCAGAGGGTCGAGATTCTAGCAGTGGTAAAATTCGACGCATCGCAGCATTCGCGGGCTTCCCCATGGCATTGCCGATCCAGGACGTCGAACGCGAGCTCACGCATACGCGACGCGTGCGCTTCGAAGGCTACAAGCGCGCCGACGGCCTGTGGGACATCGAGGGTCGCTTGACTGACGTCAAGAATCACGACTTCACCCTGCAAACGGGGGTGCGCCGTGCGGGCCTCCCGGTGCATGATATGTGGGTGCGCCTGACCATCGACACCGAATTCAACGTGGTTTCCGCCGTTGCCGTTTCCGATGCGGTGCCGTACCCGGGCACGTGCGAAACGATCGCGCCGGACTATGCGCAGCTGGTCGGCCTGAATCTCCGGCACGGGTTCCGGAAACGGGCCAAGGAACTGCTGGGCGGCACCCGCGGGTGCACGCACCTGACGGAACTCCTGGGGTCTTTCCCGACGGCGGCCATCCAGACGTTCGCGGGCGAGCGGCGGTCGGCGCCCGAAGACGGCAG
>RFQW01000380.1 GCA_009924765.1 Planctomycetota bacterium
ACCTTCACGCTGATGCACCGCTATCCCGGATCGCTGTGCGATCTGGTGCATGTGGATGCCTATCGCCTGCGTGATGCCGGCGAGCTGCGCGATGCGGGCGTGGAGACCGGCGATGCAGCCGCGATCATCGCCATCGAATGGCCCCGGCGCGTGCCCGGCGTGCTGCCAGCGCGTCATGTGGAGGTGCGCATCACGCCCATCGGAGAGGCCGAACGTCAGATCGACGTGCAGGATGATCACGGAACCCTGGCCGAACGACTGGCGGCTTCGGTGGGTCCGAAGGCCTGCCCAAGCTGCCAGCAGCCAGCAGACACCTTTGGTCCCCATTGGCCGTTCTGCAGTCCGCGGTGCCGCAGCGCCGACCTTGGGCGATGGCTGACCGGCCAGTACCAGATCAGTCGCCCCATCGAAGAGCGCGACCTGGATGAAGGTTGAACGAAGCAGGAGCCCCCTATGCGTCACGCCCGCTTGATCGCTGGAACCGCCCTTGCCATCGCTTGCGCTGCGCTGACTGGGTGCAATCCGACCTGGACCACCCAGGGCAAGCCCAACAGCAACACCATGCCGTTGCCGCCCGACGCTCGGCAGATGCCCGCGAAGGGAACAGCTGAGCAGCCCAAGCCAGCAGAAGATCCGCCGGCCACTAGCCCGGCGACTGGCTGGGAGAGTCCGTCGCAGACGAGTGGTTCGGCCGCGAACCGGCGGGCCGTTGGCGGACCGTATTCGGTCCCGGCGACCAGCCCTTGAACACCCCTCTCCGCCCATAATGGGTGTTCTGTTAAATCGCAACCCACATGGCATCCCGCGATGATTTCTCGCGTTCTGCCCAGTTCATTTACGCATCCTGAACGCACCGGGTTATGTTGACCCATCGCCCGCCTCCGCGACCGGATTCGGGCTGTTCTCGCATACCAGCCTCACGGAAACACCTTCATGTCCATCAACCGCTCGCCGCTCGGACGCCTGCTCGCCCTGCTTGCCCTCGCCCTCGTGGCGCTGCCGTCGGTCGCCCGCGCGGCCGATACGCGCACCCTGGAGAAGCCGGCCGCGACCCAGTTCAACCTGAAGCCGAGCGCCGAGATTCAGGTTCGCCAGATGATGGATCTGGACTACAACCTGATCGCTGATGAGGACGAGCTGGCCGCGCAGGCCGGCGAAGCGCCTCGCTACGCCGTTCCGACGCAGGTGCACCTGACCCCGAAGACCGACGGCACCTGGGAAACCGTGCAGGACGCCAACGGCGACGTGCGCCGCGTGTGGCGCCTGCGCCTGGTCTGCGACAACGCGCGCAGCATGAACCTGGGCTTCACGGAGTTCTGGCTGCCCAAGACCGCCACGCTGTTCGTGTATTCGGGCGACATGGCCGGCATCGTGCGCCCCTTCACGGCCGCGGACAACGCCGATCATGGTCAGCTGTGGACCCCGCCCGTTCCGGGCAACGAGATCGTGGTCGAGTTGAGCGTCGACAAGGCGTTCGAGCGCGACGTGCGCCTGACGGTTGGTTCGATCAACGCCGGCTACCGCCGCTTCATGGACATCGCCGCCATCGCGATGGCCAAGAGCGGTTCGTGCAACGTGGACGTGATCTGCAGCCAGGGTGATGCGTGGCGCAACGAGATTCCGTCGGTCGCCGTGATCAGCACGGGCGGATCGCGCTTCTGCACCGGCTTCATGGTGAACAACGTGCGCCAGGACCTGACGCCCTATTTCCAGACCGCCTACCACTGCAGCGTGACCGCCAGCAACGCGGCGTCGCTGGTGTGCTTCTGGAACTACGAGAACACCACCTGCCGCACGCCCGGCTCCACCGCCAGTGGCTCCACCGGCAACGGCTCGCTGACGCAGTTCAACACGGGCGCCACCTTCAAGGCCGCCTACTCGGCCTCCGACTTCACGCTGGTGCAGCTGTCGCAGCTTCCGAATCCCGCGTGGAAGGTGTCGTATGCCGGCTGGGATGCGCGCAGCATCGAGACCACCAGCAGCGTGGGCATCCATCACCCCAACACCGACGAGAAGCGCATCAGCTTCGACAACAACCCCAGCACCACCACCAGCTACAACAGCGCCACCTCGCCCGGCGACGGCACGCACATCCGCGTGGGCAACTGGGAAGTCGGCACCACCGAGGGCGGCAGCTCGGGCAGCCCCCTGTTCAACCAGGATCACCGCGTGGTGGGCCAGCTGCACGGTGGCAGCGCCAGCTGCACCAGCGTCACCAACGACTTCTACGGTCGCGTGTCCGTGTCGTGGCTCGGTGGCGGCACCGCCGCGACCCAGCTGAAGGCCTGGCTGGACCCCGACAACACCGGCACGCTGTTCATCAACAC
>RFQW01000039.1 GCA_009924765.1 Planctomycetota bacterium
AGTCAGGGCAGCGAGCACGATCCCGGTGGTATGAAATTGCATCTGCGGATTTCCTGTTGAGGGTTAGCGCTGGCGAGGAGCGCCGGGAAGAGCTTGAGCATCGAGCAGCGGGGGCACTTCGGTCGCGGGAGCCGCGAGCGGTGCCTGGTAGCACGGCCCGAAGTCAAGCAGGATGATCGAGATGTCGGCGTTATCAACAACGCCGTTCTGGTCGAGGTCTGAGCCGCACTCCGGGCGGACATAGATGCCGTCGGCCAAGGTGAAGTCGTTCACCGACACGCTTGCCATGCCCGGAAGGATGGCAGGGCTCGTGGCGGTGATCCTGGTCGGCGATTCACGCACCACATTCGTGGCTGGGACTCCACCAATCAGCACCGTTGGATTCGCTGGGAAGCCAATGCCCCGAATCGTGATGGCGGAACCGCCCTGAGCAGGAACCGATGGCGGGAGCACGCTGCTGATGCTTGTTTCGCAGATATCGGGGACTCCGTTTCCGTTGAGATCCTCAAGCTCACCGCGAAGGATCTGGCCGTAGTCGACGATGCCGTCGCTGTTGCAGTCGGTTTCCCACTCGATCACGCTCGCGAGCCTCGGTGTCAGATCGGTGTCGAGCCACAGACCTCCCCAAATGGAGGGAAGCAGCGCGTATCGCTCCCACCAGTTTCCACCTTCGCCGGCGTTCCAGTTTGTGTAGGCCATCGGCTCCCCGGTGATCCACTCGGCTCGATTATTGTTCGGTTGCTTGCGGAGCCCGATGAGTGCGCCGCTTCCTTGGGCCACTTCGAAAACGAAGGCATTTTCGGCAGCGGAGGAGATCGTCACGGTATGTCCCCCGCGAGAAGATGCGGCCTGAAAGTGAAACTCCGGAGACTGCGAGTCGCCAGGCACGCGATAGAGACCGTACCAATGCCCATTCCCACCCTCACTCACCTTCCACTCGACTGCCTGCGTGCTTTGGGCACTGGAGGCGGACACGACAGTCAGGGCAGCGAGCACGATCCCGGTGGTATGAAATTGCATCCGCGGATTTCCTGTTGAGGGTTAGCGTTGGCGAGGAGCGTCGGGAAGAGCTTGAGCGTCGAGCAGCGGGGGCACTTCGGTTGCGGGAGCCGCAAGCGGGGTCTGGTAGCACGGGCCGAAGTCGAGCAGGATGATGCTGATGTCGCCAGCGTCCACGGTGCCGTTCTGGTCAAGGTCAGAGCCGCACTCGGGCCGGATGTAGATGGCGTCGGGCAACGTGAAGCCGTTGACCGTTACTGGCACCATGCCCGGCAGCAGCGCTGGACTGGTGACTGTGAGGCTGATGGACGAATTCCGTACAACGTTCGTTGCCACAACACCACCGATCTTTACGAACGGCGTGCCTTGAAAGTTGGTGCCTCGGATGGTCACGATTGATCCGCCTTGGGACGGCACAGATGGCGGGGTGATGCCGCTCACGCTGACTTCGCAAATATCGGGTACGCCGTTACTGTTCAGATCCGCAATCTCTCCGCGCAGAATTTGTCCGTAGTCAATGATGCCGTCGCCGTTGCAGTCAGCATCCCATTCGACAATGGCCGGGTATAGCTCTGAGGCTCGATTGTCATTCCATACGACACCCGAATCGTTGATTGAATAGTGAAGGTTGTCCTCATATCCCTCCCAGTTGTCCGGCCAGCCCCGGGGCCAGGCGTAGCTCCAAGGTTCCTCGGTAACCCAACGCCAGCCCCCTGCGGGCTCAGCGTATGCAGCCGATTGACGATCCTGGTAGCCGCCAAGCCATGAGTACTTCCGGGCATCCACCGCAATGATGAAGGCGTTTTCCGCTTCAGAATGCACAGTGGCCAAATGGCCCCCGCACGCTGCCGAGGCGTCGCGAGCATCCGGCCAAGAAAAGTTCTGAATTGTCCGTGCGTACCAATGCCCATTCCCGCCATCGCTCACCTTCCACTCAACCGCCTGCGTGGTTTGGGCACTGGCGGCGGACACGACAGTCAGGGCGGCGAGCACGATCCCGGTGGTATGAAATTGCATCCGTGAGTTTCCTGTTGAGGGTTAGCGTTGGCGAGGAGCGTCGGGAAGAGCTTGAGCGTCCCGCAGCGGGGGCACTTCGGGCGCCGGTGCCGCAAGCGGCGCCTGGAAGCACGGTCCGAAGTCGAGCAGGATGACCGAAAGGTCTCCGCCATCAATCGCGCCGTCACCATCTAGGTCGTATGCGGGCGCGAGCCAGCGCTGTTCGCCGAACGAGAGGAGCAGTAGGGAAATGTCCGACGTACTCACCTCTCCGTCGAGGTCAAGATCCGATGTGCAGCAGATGGCGAGCGAGCCGTTGGAGGCGCACTGGCAACTGTCCGGCACGCCGTTCTCATCGCGATCGACAAGATCGCCCCTCAGAATCTGGCCGTAGTCGACGATGCCGTCGCCATTGCAATCAGCAGCCCACTCGATGATGAAACCATCGGGTCCCTGTGGATCCGTCGGTTTGTAGTCATTCCAGGTTCCTACGGGCCCGAAGTCGATCCACATGTTCGCCCAATCTTCGCCTTCCGCGTTGTTGGGCTCGCCTGAAGCCCAGTTGGTCCAAGCGAGCGATGCACCGGAGGTCCAGCGCCAACCCCCGGCAGGTTCCGTGTAGTCCGAGGCTTTGCGATCTTGGTATAGCCCCATCCACGGATTGCCGCGCGTCTGTCCTGAAGTCAGTTTTAGGAATGCGTTCGTCTCGGCCGCCGACTCAAAGCATGCGAGATCGCCACCAGCCCCGATTGCCCGCGAGCGGGAAGCATTCCAATAGATCTTGCCTTGGCCTGAAAGGTTGATGACTTGATACCAATGGCCATTTCCGCCGTCGCCGACCTTCCACTCCACTGGATAGTTGCCCAAGACGCATGGTTCGCCACGCTCGCAGCAGTCTGGGATGTTGTTGCCGTTGAAGTCGGCGAATGTGCCTCCGCGGATCTGGCCGTAGTCGACGATGCCGTCGCTGTTGCAGTCGGCCTCCCATTCGATAAGGAGGGCTGACATTCCGTACGGCGGCCCGTCGTTCCATCCACCGTCTGCTGTCTGGCCCTCCAGAGAAAGGTACGGTTCATCCCCTTGGCCCTGATTATTCGGTTCCCCTTCTCTCCATGCGGTGAAGTTCCAAGTTTCTCCGGTGACCCATGTCCAACCGCATCCGGGTTCGCATGAACCTTCCGGTTGCACGCCACCAATCCAAGTAGACATTGGGCACATTGATCGGGCGAAGAGTTGTTCTGCCCCGGAAGTAATTGTCGCCATGTGCCCGCCGCGTGACTCAGCTGCGTCGCGTGCATCCGGCCAGCGTCGAGGTGTCGAGTCGAACGCGTACCAATGTGCGTTACCGCCCTCGTGGAGCTTCCACTCAACGGGTTGCATCGACTGAGCGTTGGCTGACGAGAACACCAAAGCCGTTGTAGACAGAGCGAATGAACAGACCACCGGTGTCTTCATGTTTCAGTCTCCCGGAGCCCCGGAATGAGGCTCGATCGGGGAAGTATGACACGGAACAATGAAGTTCCAAAGTGCGAAGCCCATCATTTCGAGCGATTTTGACCGCAATCGATCAACGCTGGATGCCTCCGTCAGCCTTCGGAGCCACTTCCCGCATAGGAGCGGGGTCCGCCGTCAGTATCAGTTGCGTCGGGACGGGGGCGGCGAGCACGGCAGGCGGCTCGTAGCACGGCCCGAAGTCGAGCAGGATGATCGAGATGTCGGCTGTGTCCACGACGCCGTTCTGATCGAGGTCGGATCCACACTCGGGGCGGATATAGAGGGCGTCGGGCAGCGTGAAGTCGTCCACCGTAATGTTGACCACTCCTGGTGACAGTGCTGGTGTGGTCGCGATGATCTTTGTAACGGACTCCCGAAAAACAGCATCTGCGGGAGTTCCGCCAAAACGCACCGTGACGCTTTCGGGAAACTTGTTTCCTCGAAGGGTGACGAGGGACCCGCCTTGGGCTGGGACGGATGGTGGAATGACGTTTGAGATACTGGTCTCACAAATATCTGGGATGCCATTCAGATTCACATCGACCAATTCGCCGCCGATGATCTGTGTCAGGTCTGCCACGCCATCGTCGTTGCAGTCGGGTGCGTAGATTTCAAGATCATGTGTGAACCCGTCAGATCCGCATGATCCGAGCGGATCTGCTCGAATCGCAACCTGCCGACCAAGTGGTACGTCGATCCAGATGTCAGCAGCGTTCGGAACTCCGTAACTCCATGTTTGACTCCAGACGACGACTCTGTCGACAAGTACGTCGATGCGAATCGCTGCACTTGAACTCGCGGGAGTGATAGTGGCATGGAGCTTTAGAGGACTCGACACACCTGTCGACCACTCTCGGATCGGTCTGAGGGTGCCCTGCGCAGGCGTTGAGCAGTCTCCCGCCGAATTCGTGTGCCCCCAATTGGGAGTCAGGACGCAATGACTGAATTCTGGTGATTGGGTGTATCCGCCATAATTTGGCGTTACGCACCATTGCCATGACGGCAGGAAGTAGGGCATCGGGGTAGTCGGTGTTCCGTCTCCGCGATCGAACAGGTACCTCCAGCAGTTTTCTCCCTGCGTCCCGCCGAAGTCTCTGCTTGACTTTGCGATGAGCAAATGACCCGCAGGTGGTTCGGTGGCATGGGCGCGCTGAGCGATGAGCACAGTCAGCGCGAGCATGACGTGTGAGCCCAAAGACAATGGCAATCTTTGCCAGTAAAGCATGCGGTTCTCCCGGAGCCCCGGAATGAGGCCTTATCTGATGAGTATGCAACACAATCGTTTCGCTTTGAAGGGCAAAATCTAGAAATGTGGCCAGGATGTGTCGGCTTCAGCCAGCGCAATTCTCACTGCCGTCAGCTATTACCACTCATGCGCGTCAACCGGGAGATTGGTTGGTCTGGTAGTTGCCTGAGTAGCAATCCGGTTACAAATCGCATGCACGTGGTGCCAGCGCTCACGAGCCTTGCTAAATAGTTCATTGGCATTCACCGAACCAGAGCAATAGGAGTCCAATGTCACCACTGTCAATATCGCCGCTGGCGTCGAGGTCCGCGTCGCACGCCGCACAGGGACCCGCACTCAGCAACAGAATCGCCAGATCCGCGCTTGATACGCGATGATCACCATCCAAGTCGCCGAAGCACTCGCACGCGTCAATCGTGAAATTTCGATTGAGGTCCAATTGTGGATCGCGTAGGCAGTCAAAGGGGTCTGGTACACCGTTTTGGTTGCAGTCTGGCATGAATTGCGTGGCACGGGACTGCGCGTCGTAGCTGAACCCGCCGAGGCCGTCGCATGGCGACACAAGCGTGTTCACAAGCCTGATCTGCGAACCACTGCGATTGGCGATCTGGCCGCAGCCTCCGTCGCCGCGGTAGGTTGAGTTATCAGCGAAGACGCAGTGATCAAGTGTTGCATCTGCAGGTCCAGAGTACGTAACTCGGCCGCCGCCAAACACGAGGCCTCCAGCATTACTCCCGTATCCACTGTCTCCGCCAGCCGCGGAGTTGAACGCAACAATTGTGTCTTGCATGAGCAGGGTGCCGCCAATAACCCAAATTCCACCGGTCGAACTTGCAAAGGCTGGAACCGCTCCTCCGAAGTTGGCTGTGATTTCGCACTTTCGAATAGCCGACGTTCCCGAGCAGGCAATGCCCATGCCGAAGATGGAGTAGTCGGGATAAGGTGTAGCACCGTTTGATTTCACGATGCACTCCTCAAGTGACGCGTCCGACATAAAGACGCCGCCGCCCGCGAAGTAGAAGAAACAACTGCTCACGCAGTTGAAACGAATCCCCGGCGCGCCGTCGCGGATAGTGAATCCACGCAGGGTGCCAGCATCGAGTTGCACGACGGGCCGTCCACCGGCAATGGTGGTGGTGTCAGCGCCGGCAGTTCCGATCACCTGCACATTCTTTCCTCGGAAGCGGATTCCGCCCGCATAGGTCCCCGGAGCAACTTGAATCACGTCACCATTCATTGCAATATCGATAGCTGACTGAATGTCAGGCGAGTCGGTTGGAACCCGTATTACGGCTGCTCGTGCGATGCTAAGAGTTGCAAAGATCGCTATCGAGAGTGCGGCCAATTTGTGCATCGAAGTTCTCCCGGAACCCCGGAATGAGGCCCAATCGCCCGAGTATGCCACAGACTCGGGTCGGGTCAAAGCGCCAACTTTGGAATTTCATCCCCGTCCTGCCGCGCTCCGCGTTGCGCCCCTTCGCCCGTCGCCTCCTTGTAACCACCGCGCAACTCAATCCACGGCCGCCGTCGCGCGCCCGAGCACAATCCGGACAGCACTCAGGGCTCCGGGCTTGGCAGCGCCCTGGCCGATCAACCAGATCGTGCGCTGCACGATCGGCATCAGCGCCTGCTCGTCCAGCGCCTCGTCAGGATCGTTCCAGGTCGCCACGACCGCGAACCACGCCCCGTCCGCCCGCTTGAGCAGAAAGCTGAGGTTCAGCACGCCGGGTTCCGAGCCTCCCTTGAAGCCCGCCCACGGAAACTGCGTTGTCGAGATGTCGAGACCACGCGAGATCGCGAGCGCACCACGCAACAGGCATGCATCGCTGCCCGGCGCGCCGTCCGTGTTGCGACGCAGCCACTCCATGGCGCGGCACAGGTCGGATGCGCTCGCGAACCACTCGATCGAGTCGATGCGGTTGGGGCCGCCGAACGCCGACGGGTCCAGTGCGTCGCGAGTGAGTTCGGTTTTCGGCAGTCCGTTCTCCAGGAAGGCGCGGCGCCCCGCCTCGTCGAGAGCCGCGTAGGCCTCGCCCGCTTTGCCCCCATCGATGAACTTCAGGCGGAACATCTCGCCGGTGCCAAGGAAGGGGCGGGTGCGCGCGGGATTCTTCATGCCCATCGTGGGCAGCATCGCCTCGACGCGAGCGCGGCCCAGCGTCGAGAGCAGCAGGTCGGTGGCGGTGTTGTCGCTCACCGAGATCATCAGGTTCGCGGCGGTATCGAGCGTCACGGGCGCGCCGTCCGGCCAGTCCTGCAGCTGGCCGCTTGGCCACGAACGCGTCGCAGGGCCCAGTATTGCCGTCTCGGACAGCTTGCGGCGGCCCGCCTTCACGTCGTCGGCGAGCGTGCCGAGCAGGTACAGCTTGAACGCGCTGCCGATGGCGAGCGGCAGATCGGGTTCGATCGTCACAAGCGGTTCAGGGTCGCCCTCGCCGAGCCGCCAGACGCCGAAGCTCATCTGGCCGCCGAGCTTCGCGAGCGCCTTGGCCGCCTCGTCGACGGTCTTCAGCATCGGGACGGGGGCCCCAAAGAACAGCGTGCTCACCTCGTTCGGTGCCTTGTCCTGAATGCCGATCGTCATCGGCACCACCAGGCCCTTCTCGGTGATCAGGTCGAAGGTTGCGAGGTTCGGACCCTTGCTCGATGCGCGCTGCACGGCCTTCACGGCGCCGCACTTGCTGAAGAACTGCGAGCCGATCGCGATGAGCTGCGCGTCGCTCACCTGCGCCGAGAACGACGCGTGGAAGAGGCCCTTCGGCCAAGACGGCTTCTCGCTGATGATGCCTGCCGCCTCGCTGGCGCGTCGCTCGAGCGGCGCCTGCGCCGACGCCGGCGCGACGAGCGCGATGGAGGCGAGCAGCGCGGCGAGCAGCGATCGGATCATGCGGTCATGCTAACG
Organism: Planctomycetota bacterium; assembly: GCA_009924765.1. Classification (GTDB taxonomy): domain Bacteria; phylum Planctomycetota; class Phycisphaerae; order Phycisphaerales; family SM1A02; genus SYAC01. The sequence goes on from RFQW01000039.1 coordinate 7,638, forward strand.
AGGCGCTTCCGCTCGGCGGTGAATTTCCACCACGGCATCGGCTTGCCGCCGCGCGCCTGATGGATGATCGCCATGAACACGTCGATCACGCACGGGTCGTGTCGCTTGTCGGTGCGGCGGCACAGCGAGCGGTACAGGGCCAGGGCATCGCGCCCTGCGAGCTGGCGCACGGTACGGATGCCAAGCTGATGCAGATCGCCGAGCGTGGCGGGGCCCACGTTGGCAAGATCGCTCAGCTGCAGCATGGGCGTGGTGCGCTTGCCGGCCTTCGTGCGCATCGGCGCTTTGCGCGTCGGCATGGTCGCACTACTTCGCCTTCAACCCACCAAACGTGCGCTGCCTTCCCGCAAAGTCGCGGAACGCGCGATCCAGATCCTGCAGATTGAAGTCCGGCCACAGCGTTTCGGTGACATGCATCTCGGCGTAGCTGATCTGCCACAGCAGGAAGTTGCTCACGCGCCACTGGCCCGCGGTGCGGATCAGCAGGTCGGGGTCGGGCAGGCCAGCGGTGCCCAGGTGATCGGAGATGGTGGCTTCAGTGATCGCCGCGGGGTCCAGCTCGCCCTGGCGCACCTTGTTGGCAATGTCGCGCACGGCGTCGGTGATCTCGGCGCGTGCGCCGTAGTTCAGTGCCAGCACCAGATGCATGCCGCGCCCGTGCGCCGTGGCGCGCTCGGTTTCATCCAGCATGTGCAGCGCCTCGGCGGGCATGCCTTCGCGGCGGCCCAGCCTGCGAAAGCGGATGCCGTTGGCCAGCATCATGGGCAGCTCATTGCGCAGGTGTTCCTGCAGCAGCAACATGATCGCGGCCACCTCGTCGGCGGGACGGCTCCAGTTCTCGCTGCTGAAGCTGTACAGCGTGAGAGCCTGCACGCCGCGCTGCGCGCATGTCTCCACGATGGGCCGCACCACGCGACTGCCAGCCTGGTGCCCGGCCGCGCGCGGCAGGCCGCGGCGCTGCGCCCATCGGCCGTTGCCATCCATGATGATGGCCACGTGCTGAGGCACCGGCATGCCGGTGTGCTGCTGCGCTTCCGTCGTGGTTGCCGCTGTGGCGCTCATGTCACGCGTGGCTCGCCATGCTGGCGGCCTCGAGCGTCTGCCTGCGATCGGGGCCCACGCCCACCATCTCGATGGGCAGCTGCAGCAGCGCCTCGATGCGATCGAGGTAGCGCCGAGCGTTCTCAGGCAGCGCCTTGCGATCGCTGGCATCGCGGATGGGCTCGCTCCAACCCGGCAGGGTTTCGTACACGGCGGTGGCATCGGTGAGCCGATGCGCATCGGGAATGAATCGATCGCTCACGCGGCCATCGGGCAGGCGGTAGCCGGTGCAGATCTTCAGTTCATCCACGCCGCTCAGCACATCAAGCAGCGTGCAGGCGATGCCGGTGGTGCCGCAGATCATGCACGCGTAGCGCACGGCCACTAGGTCCAGCCAGCCAACGCGGCGGGGGCGCCCGGTGGTGGTGCCGAACTCGCGGCCGCGCGTGCGGATGCCGTCACCGATCGCATCCAGCAGCTCGGTGGGGAACGGTCCGCCGCCCACGCGCGTGCTGTAGGCCTTCATGATGCCAAGCACGCGGCTGATGTTGCGCATGGGCAGGCCCGTGCCCGCCGGAATGCCGAGCGTGCTGCAGTTGCTGCTGGTCACATAGGGGTAGGTGCCGTGATCGATGTCGAGCAGGCTTGCGTTGGCGCCTTCGAACAGCATGCGCTTGCCGGCCTTCACCGCATCGTGCAGGCCGTACACCGTGTCGGTGATGTGCGGTCGCAGACGCTCACCCGCCTCGCCAAAGCGCTTGGCCAGCGCGTCGGGGTCAAGCGGCGGAGCCTGCACGCCAAGGGCCTTCAGTTCGCGGGTGCGCAGGCCGCAGATCACGTGCAGGCGCTCGCGCAGGTAGGCCGCATCCAGCAGGTCGCCCATGCGGA